>JAZURO010000211.1:0-7441 GCA_045606265.1 Eubacteriales bacterium | reverse complement strand
CATGTGAAGAAGCTGCGATATGTGCAAAATGTGGAGAAAGCTACGGCGAAGCACTTGGACACAAGAAGGGCTTTACAGCATCCGTGGAACCCACATGTACAGAAACAGGATTATCCTCATCACAGTACTGCTCAGTATGTGGTAAGGTATTCATTGAAGCAATAGTAATACCCGCAAACGGACACAGCTGGGTAGATGCAACATGTACAGCAGCAAAGACTTGTTCAGTATGCGGCGAGACAGAGGGAGATCCTTTGGGACATCTTTTTGATGCAGAAGGCAAATGTGCATGCGGACATATCAATGCACTTGCAGTAGGCGAAAAGAATAAGATCCTTGTAACAGGACAGACATTGAACGATTACGGACTTCCCATTTCTTGGGTAGCATTCACAGCAGAAGAGAAGGCAGTTTACACATTTACAGGAAGTGACAGCGCACTTGTATTTATTTTTGATGCACAGTTGAATCTTCTTTGCGGAGGAACAGGTTCAGCAACACTTGAAGCAGGAATGTATCTTATTTGCATTGGAAACGGCAAAATAGGAGAGATCAACGTAGCAGTAGCAAAAACAGCAGCACCTCACGAACACGTATGGGTAGATGCAACATGTGCAGCAGCAAAGACTTGTTCAGTATGCGGCGAGACAGAGGGAGATCCCATACCTCATACTGAGGAAGTAGTACCCGGCAAGGCAGCAACATGTACAGAAGCAGGTCTTACAGACGGTAAGAAATGCTCAGTATGTGGCGCAACACTTCTTGCACAGGAAGAAATTCCCGTAATACCTCACACAGAAGAAGTAGTGCCCGGCAAGGCAGCAACATGTACAGAAGCAGGTCTTACAGACGGTAAGAAATGCTCAGTATGTGGCGAAACACTCCTTGCTCAGGAAGAAATTCCCGCACTTGGACACGATTACACAGTATCTTATAGATGGTCAGATGATCATTCCGCTTGCACAGCAACAGAAATTTGCGGTCGCAATGCAGATCACATTGGTGCAACAGAAACTGCAACAGTAATTGCCATCGACCTTGAAGTTACAGCAACAACAGTAAAATATACATATAAAGTAGAATTTGCAGACAGCAAGTTTGAAGGTCAGACATACCTTGTTGACGCAACAGTTGAAGCAGTTGACGGTATCGTTACAGTTAATGCTCCTGCAATCGCAGGCAGAGTAGCTTCTCACGATTACGTGAAGTTCGGTTTCATTCACGATCCCGATGCAACACAGAGATTTACAATTTCCTATTCCGAGCTTGACGTTTGGGATGGAACATCGGTAAGCACAGGTCTTGCAGGTTCAGGTACAGCAGAAGATCCTTTCCTCATTCAGAGTGCAGCTGATTTTGCATACTTTGCAGGACAGCTTAATGCTGCAGCAGTAGGTCAGAACGAAAACTTCAGCGGTCAGTTCATCAAGATGACGAAGAGCATTGATCTTGGCGGAAATCTTCTTATCGCGGGTAACCATAGCGGTTGGAACAAATACCAGGGCTTTGGCGGTACTTTCGACGGTAACAATTGCACAATCAGAGGCATCAACGTAAAACCCACAACAGGTACTTCTTCCGCATTGTTTGGATGTATTACTAAGGCGGGTACTCTTAAGAACCTCATCGTTTACGGTAATGCAACAGGTGATGGAACCGTTGGCGGTGTTGTAGCTTACCAGCTTGGTAAAGTAGATAACGTAACAAGCTACGTAACAGTAACAGCAACAGGCGGCACAATCGGCGGTGTTGTTGCAAATCAAGAAGGTTCATCAGGTGCACTTACAAATAGTGTGAATTACGGTAGTGTTACATCTCCGATCTACATTGTTGGCGGTGTTGCAGGTTCAGGCGGTGCAACAATTACAAACTGTGTAAACTGGGGTAGCGTACAGGGCGGAAGCGAAGCCATCGGCGGTATTGCAGGTACAACAAAGGATAAAGGTACAATCTCCGATTGTTATAACTACGGTTCAGTTAAGACAACAGCAACAGATAAAGGTATGATAGGCGGTATTGCAGGTAAGTGCTTGAAGCCCGTATTAGACTGCTATAACTTCGGTACTATCACCGGCGCTAATACAACAGGTGGTATCGTTGGTTCTACTACGAAAGCTGTTTCAAATTGCTATAACTACGGAACAGTAAATGCATCAAGCTGGCTTATTGGTGGTATTGCAGGTTCTGTTGACGCAGGAGCAAACGTAACAGGTTGTAAGAACTATGGCGACATTACAAGCACAGGCGACTGTGTTGGCGGTATCGTTGGTTCATCCAAAGCAATAGTTTCCGACTGTGAAAACTACGGTACAATTAAGGGTACAGGTAGATCTGCAGGTATTGCTTATTATTCAAGCGGAACTATCGAAAACTGTGTAAACAACGGTAACGTTATTGGCGGTTGGGACCTTGGCGGTATCCTTGCTTGGGTAGGTGACGGTCAGTCCGCTACAATCAAGAATTGTACAAATAACGGTGACGTTACAGGTACTTGGAACAACGGTGGTATCTTCGGTCTTGCACACGACAATGCAGGAACAGTTACAATCACCGGCTGTACAAATAACGGTCATATTAAATCCACAACCGGCGGTCAGATTACAATCGCAGTTAAGGGTGTTATTACAGAATGTACAGAAAACGGCTCTTGGACAGAGGCTGAATAATTAACATAAATGCAAGAAAGGGCATCTGCCCTTTCTTGCATACTTTAACATATTAATAACGAGGTACACAATGATGAAAATTAAAGCAATTGTTTTATTATTGTTGTTGACGTTTACATTTTCTTTTCCCTTGGTGGCGTGTGTGAACAATGAACAACAAACTACATCAACCACGACCACACAAGCGGTGAATCCCGATATTAATGGAGGAGCCACTACCGTGGCTACAGAAAATATTATTAACGTATATTTAATTGCCGGTCAGTCAAATGCCGTAGGATACGGTATGGATACGGGTAACAAAGTCGCAAGCTTGGACGACAGATTCAAGGACGGATTTGAAAACGTATTATATTACGGTGAGCAGGAGAGATGGAACGGTAAGAATCTTAATAACGGATTTGAACCTGTAACGCTTGGAATGGGTGTTGCTGCAAACCGTTCTGGTGCTGAAATCGGAATTGCAAGTGCAATAGCCGATAACGGTGAAATGAATGCCGTTATCAAATGTGCTTGGGGTGCAACACATCTTTACCCCGACGAGAACTATGAAATTTCTTTGAAGCAGGGAACTTGGACATCACCCACGTATATCGCAAATAACAACGTGAGCTTATCCAAGAATCCTTTGATTGGAAATATGTATAACCGATTTGAGAACACTGTTACAGATGCTCTTAAATTATTGATCGAAGACGGATATACACCCGTTATCAAGGGTGTATGGTGGATGCAGGGCGAAGCTGAGATGTTTACGTTGAATATGGCATCTGCATATAAGGAATTGTATGAATCCCTTATCTTCGATACAAGAAATATGCTTAGCAAAGTAACGGGATATGATTGCAGCAGCGTACCGTTTGTTTGCGGTCTTCCCAAGTGGAACACAAATAACAGTGCTGCTCCCACGTATCAGGGAATGGTAAGAACTGCTATGATGAACGTTGCAGACAGTCTTGATAATGTAGGATACGTTGACTGTATGCCCCTCACTCAGCACGATGACTGGCATTTTGATGCTCAGGGACAGAAGTATCTTGGCGAAGAGTTCATATCGGTTCTTGAAGGATTTGAAATTGAAAACAGTTCGGAATTCGATGAAAGAGTAAGCATTGACAATGAAATCCAGCTCTTGGTTGACGAGACGGGAATGGAATTCAAAGCAAATGTAACAAAGTACAACAGCTCAAACGATTATTCTTACGGATTTATCGTTGTTCCCACGTCTGAATTGACCAAGAATAACATTAGAAATCAATATTTTGAAAACTTAAACAAGTTATATATTAATTATCAGGATATTCCTGCTGAGCTTAAGGTGGAACAGATTGATGCGGATTATCACGATATTTATTTTACAGGAAAGATAACTAATGTAGCTTATGAGTATTTGAATACTTCATATACAGCTATTGCGTATATTAAGAATTCTTACGGAAGCTATATTTATTCTTCACCCTACACCGCAAGCAGCGTTGCAAAACTTGCAAGTGAAGAATTGTATTCTGATTCTGAGAACAAAGAGGCAGTTCAAAAGATTCTCAACTCAGCAATCAACTATTTGAACAATGTTCCTTTTGAAGACAGGGAAAACGAAGCAAGACTTAATTTGAAGGTTGAAGAAAGCATCAATTTGAGCTTTTCAGAGTCAGCGACAAAATATGCATTGAACGTAACTCTTTCTCCAAGCGTTGATTACCTTTTGAAGTATTCTTCAAGCGATCCTGAAACAGTATCGGTTGATGAAAACGGTCTTCTTACAGCTCACAAGATGGGAAGTGCTACCATCACAGTTGAATGTGCAGGAAAATCCGCACAGGTTAACGTGACGGTTGATTATCTCAATCTTGACGGTGTTGTACTTGACGGTGTAATTTCTGAAAATGAGTACGTTGGCGACGTAATTACAGCTCAGAATAACAATATTTCTGCTGAATTTTCAGGAATGATCAAAAATAATAACTTGTATATGTCATTTGAGATTACTCACGGTGCGTGGAGCCCACTCAACAATAGCTGGTGGCTCAATGATAACGTTGAAATCAAGCTTAACAACGGCGCATCACATACCGTAGTATTCTATGAGGGTGTTCCCACATATTCAAGCGGTATTACATACGGTGTTTCCAAGACTGTAGAGGTTGACGGAAAGAACGTAACGGTAATCGAGATTTGTATTGAAAACGTGCCAAGTGTTCAGCAACTCAAGGTTGGTATGAACGGTTTGAATTTCACGTGGCTCGGTGCTATTTGGAATGATAACTGTAACTTGGGATATATATCTGAACAAGGAATTACGGTTGCTAAACCTATAAATATGGGTAACGGCATTGAGCTTGACGGTGTTTTTGATGAGGAAGCTTATACGGAAAACGTTAAAAACAACGTTATAAGTGCTAATGCAAACGGCGCACAAGTTGAAATAATCGGTACACTTACCGACGCAGGTGTATTGTACGGAGTAACCGTTCATCACACAAAGGCAATCGACGTTTCAACCGACGGAACAAACCGTTGGTGGACGTATATGGGTATCGAGTTCCACTTCAACGGCGGAGATGCTCAGTTTATGTTCTTGGCAAAGAATCAGACTTCTTTGGGCAATATGTTTGCATATTGTAATACAGTTGAAACGGATAGTGGATATACATATACATCAACGTTTGAAATCTTTATTCCTTATGAAGCTATCGGCGTTGCAAATGACGTAAATAGCATTGACTTTACGGCGCGTGGTTGGTTCGAAAGCGGATGGTGCGATCTCCTTAATAACACTTGGGGAGCAACCCATACTATCACACGTGACGGATTGTTTGAAATTAACAAATAAAAAGGGGAATTATTATGAAACACAGAATTCTAATATTATTATTAGTTCTTGTCATATCCCTTTTGTGCTCGTGTACTGATCCAAATGATGAAACTCAACAGCATACTCACGGCTTTGCAACTGATTATACGAGTGATGCAACGCATCACTGGTTAGCTTGCGAATGCGGTGAAAAAGGTTCTTATGCAGAGCATAATTGGGATGAGGGTGTAATTACACTTAATCCTACTGCGGACAGTGAGGGAACAAAGGTATTCACTTGTACAGTTTGTCAGTATGAAAAGACAGAAACACTTGAAAAATTAGATCCTGACCATACTCACGTGTATGATATTCCATATACTGATGAGTATTCTCACGGAAACAAGTGCGTATGCGGTGAAATCGGTGAATCCACTGCACACACTTGGGATGAGGGTGTGGTTACAACTCCCGCATCAAGAATTGAAATAGGTATTAAAACCTTCACCTGTACTGATTGCGGACACAAATCAACACAGAATATCCCCAGCACAACTCCTAACGGTTTGTCATTCTTGCAGTCAACACATTACAGATTATCGGATAAGCTCCACGCAACTCCTTTGACATTGGAAGCTGAAATTTACGTTGATCTTTCCGTTACAGGAAGAGCAGGCGCAGTTTTTGGCAACTATTACGGTATCAGAGAGGACTGGCTGGTTGAAATTCACGAAAACGGTGTTCCGAGATTCTATTATTCCGATGCTGCGGGCAACGTTAAAGACATCAGATTTAATAACGTTGACGTAAGAACGGGCGATTGGGCGCATATTGCACTCACTTTCGACTTTGAAAACAAAATGATTTCGTTCTATCTTAACGGTGAGGTTGCACAGGTAGTCCCCTGTGAAATGGACTTGGCTGATGATATTACGAGATATCAGTTCGTAGTTGGCGGCGATAACAGAAGTAATAACGGTATTTACTTCAAGGGGCAGATCCGTTCCGTTTCCGCATACGCTGACGTAAGAACACCCGAAGAGATTGCTCGTTCAGCTCAATTCGGAACAAACCTTTATGCTGACGATCTTATCGTTTCCTATTTGCTTAACGGTGAGAGCAGCGGCAAGGATATTATCGACCTTTCAGGCAACGGATATATCATCCAGAAGGAATGGCTTGACAGTCACGAGCCCACACTCGATTATGCATACTCATTTGCAGTAATAGGTGATACACAGTGGCTCTCCAAGTACAAGCCCGAAAAGATGGAAGGTATTTATGATTGGATTATTTCCAATAAGGACGACAAGAAGATTGCGCACGTTATGGGTCTTGGTGATATTACCGAGGACTGGAATACACCCAATAAAGAGGTTGAGTGGGTAAGAGCGCAGGAATATATTTTCAAATTGAACGGAGTTATTCCTTATTCTGTTGTCCGCGGTAATCACGATGAAACAAAATATTTCAATAAGTATTTTGCAACAGATGAATACATCAGTCAGTTTGACGGTCACTTTATGGTTGAAGGTGACGTAAGAAACTCTTACAAAGAGATTATTATTGGTTCAACCAAATACTTGCTTTTGACATTGGATTTCGGTGCAAGTAATGAAATGCTTGCGTGGGCAAATGAAGTAGTCCTCGCGCATCCCGATCACAGAGTAATTGTTACAACTCACGCATACCACGGTTTTGACGGCGGTCATCTCAATTATGATAACGTTATGTCCAGCGGTAATATTACCTCTGCTTCCGACGTTGATGCAGACGGTTCAAGAAGCTATAATAACGGTCAGCAGATTTGGGAAAAATTCGTTTCACTTCATCCCAATATCTTCCTTGTAATGAGTGGTCACACCCCTCTTGAAGACGTATTCGTTCTTCAAACCGAGGGCGTTCACGGAAATGTCGTAAATCAGATGCTTATCGACCCACAGTGGATGGATCCACAAAAAGATGGTGTTGGTATGGTATGTAT
>JAZURO010000210.1:0-7650 GCA_045606265.1 Eubacteriales bacterium | reverse complement strand
AGCAAATGACTGACGTAAGTCAGGCAAGAAAGAGGACGCCTATGTTAAAATGGCGAGAAAACCGTTATGTGTTGCAACGCAACACGATTTGCGCAAGACTTTGCCACGAAGTTCCATAAAAAGTTTTTGCGCCACTTTTTTCAAAAAGTGGCAAATCCCCCCTTGTAACTTCCTGCAAACAATATCTTTTTTTACAAATAATGTATCTATTCGCAAGGTAGCAAATCATAGGTTTTCGCTTTCGGCTTTGCGTCAGCAAATGACTGACGTAAGTCAGGCAAGAAAGGGGACGCCTATGTTAAAATGGCGAGAAAACCGTTATGTGTTGCAACGCAACACGATTTGCGCAGAGTTTTGCTGCGAAGCGCTATTAAAAAGCTTTTTGGTTCTTTTTCTCGAAAAAGAACAGAAACCCCTTTTCCTTGTAACTTTCTCAAAAAGTAGCAAAACCCTATCTTTGTAACTTTTTCTTTAATTATACATCAAAATTTCAACAAAATCAATTATCTACTTGAAAAAAAGGGAGATATGTTATATAATTACAATATATCGAAGAAAGGCGGGGTGAAAGATGGCGAAGTGTCTTATGTGTCCACGTGGATGTTTGGTTGACAGATGTGAAGGCGAGATTGGTTTTTGCGGTGTTACAAACGAATACGTAATCGGCTCTGCCGACCTTCATTTTTACGAGGAGCCCTGCATAAGCGGAACACACGGTTCGGGGGCAATTTTCTTTTCGGGATGCAATCTTCGTTGCATTTTTTGTCAGAACCGTGACATTTCACGCAAGGTTGTGGGCAAGAAATACACGGAGAGTGAGCTGATTTCAAAAATGATTGAACTTGAAAACCGTGGAGCGCACAACATCAACCTTGTAACAGCCACTCCGTACTCGTTGTTTATCGCAAAAACACTTGAAAAGGCGAAAAGGGAGTTGAAAATCCCGATAGTATATAACTGCTCGGGATACGAGAGCATTGACGCAATACGTGCCCTTGACGGACTTGTTGATATTTATCTGCCCGACTTCAAATATTTTGACGATTCGCTTGCGCTCAGCTATTCGTCGGCGCCGAATTATGCAAGAGTTGCGGGAGAAGCGATTGTTGAGATGCACCGTCAGGTTGGAAAATTGGAGCTTGACGAAAACGGAATCGCCAAGCACGGAATTATAGTCCGCCACCTTGTTTTACCGTCCTGCAAGGAGGACTCAAAGCGAGTACTGAAACACCTTTCCGAAATTCTGCCCGCAAATGAGGTCACCCTCTCTTTGATGAGGCAATATACTCCCGATTTTGCTGATCGGGACGCACCGAAGAATCTTAAAAGACATTTGACGAGCTTTGAATATGACGACGTTCTCACATACGCCCTCTCTCTCGGATTTGACGGATATTCGCAGGGCAGGGAGTCGGCAAAGACGGAGTTTACTCCAAAATTTTATAACAAAGAGGTAGAATTATGAGCGAATACGGATACGACAAACATATTGACCGTGCGCAGATGATGCACGATTTCAGCAGGGTATCTGCCGAAAACTCCAATAAGCACGGCAAATACCCCAGAAAGATACCCAAGTCAATTAAAATAGTACTGTGCGTAATTGTTCTCTTACTTGTACTTATAATTCTTTACAACGTTCTTGTTCATCCTCTTGACAGATTCCATTTGCGAATGGATGTTTACAAGAATGTAAAAATAACAATGGTAATAGAGGGCGGCTTTCTAAGAATGCAAACCGTTGAAATTATTGTTGATGAAAATTGCGCAGAAATCAAAAAGCACGATACCTATTTAGTGTATGAAGAAGGTCAAACTTATATCTACAAGAGGGGAAATAATCGGGAGTGGGAAGGCACCCCGATGGATGAATCGGATTTGGAAATCAATTTTGAAGAAAGCTTATTTGATTCCTCGAATTACGAGCGCATTGAAGGTGAGCTTTTCCGTTGGCAATTAAAGGACGGAGTTGACGTTGGGGATTTACAGGAAGTCACCCTTGAAGAAAGCTTTGGAAGACTGATGATAAAGGGTACTATTTACATTAACAAACAGCCCTATCGTCTAACAATATCTTTCAGCGGATTTGGACTTAACAAGGTAACTCTCCCGTGGGAGTAAACAATCAAAATACACAAAAATGGCATTGGCGCTTTGGCTACAATGCCGTTTTTTAACAAAATATCTTGAATTTTTCTTTTTGAGTGATATAATAAGTTTGATATTGTAAAAATATGGAGGAAAATCTATGAAGAAATCTTATTTGATTGCAATAATTGCAGCAGTTGTGGTTATTGCCCTTGCCGTTGTCTTAATCGTCGGACTTGGTGCTGACAAAAACGACGGTAACGACGACGAAAGCGCAACAAAACGTCCCATCTTTACAACTCCTGCGTCGCCCTCTACAACAACGTCTATTTCGACAACGACAACATCCTCAACCACGGCAAACAGCATTATTACTCCTGTTCCCGTTGAAAAGGAGCTTGAATTTGAGCTTGACGATACAGGAACTGCTTACACGGTTGTCGGTATCGGAACGTACGACAGCGAAATTATTAATATTCCCTCAACCTACAAGGGCAAACCCGTAACCTGTGTTGCAGCGAACGCTTTCCGTAATAACGCCAATATAGATAAGGTTGTTATCCCGGAAGGTGTTGAAAGAATTGAAGGCAGAGCATTTGAATCCTGCTCAAATCTTGCTAATATAGTTATTCCGTCAAGCGTTACGTTCATTGGCGAAAATGCGTTTTCAGACTGTGCCAAGCTCAATATCGCAGAATACGGCGGAAGCTACACGGATTGGGCATATTTAGTTAAAGATTCAAGAATTTACAACGGTACCAACATCACAAGAATAGTTTGTGACGGAACTCCCATTGACTTACCCGAGGACAAAACGGTTACGATATGGGTTTCAACCAACGACGGCATGAAGGAATTTACAGAAGAACAAATAGCCGACTTTATTAACCAGCATCCCGAATATGCATATTACGATATTACGGTATTACCTGTAAGCGATTACGAAGTATCGTCGCAGATATTGAAAGACGTTCAGAATGCTCCGGACATTTATTGCTTTACGCAGGATGCCCTTCCTCGCCTTGTTGAAGGTGGAGCAATTTTGGAACTCGATTCCGAATTTGCCAACGCAGTATCAAGTAACAACGATCCGGGTTCCGTTAACGTAGCAACTGTAAATGATACGCTTTACGCATTCCCAATGGCAAGCAACAACGGGTATTTCCTTTTCTACGATTCAAGATACATTTCTGACTATGACGCAAGAACCTTAGAGGGTATTATTGCAGCTTGCGAAGCAAGTAATAAGGATTTCGGTTACAATCTCAGCAATTCCTGGACCGCCGCAAGCTTTTTCTTCGCTCAGCCCATTGGCACCGGCGTACCTCTTTGCGTTTCAAATTGGGTTTACAGCAACGAGCAAAACGGCTTTATAGGATATGAAGATACATTTAACTCCTATAACGGTATGATAGCTTTAAGAGCTATACAAAACCTCAGAAAATCATCGGCTTGGACCGATTCAGATAACGTTTTCGACGGCACGGCAGCCATGGTATCGGGTATTTGGAACATAAACGTTGCCGAATCGGAGTATGGCGATTATATGAAAGCGACTAAGCTCCCTACTTTCTCCGTTGACGGTATGACTTATCAGTTGGGCTCGTTCTCGGGATATAATCTTATGGGTGTTAAGCCGCAGGACGAAACTATAAGAGAAGAGATGCTTCTTGAACTCGCATCATACTTAACAAGCGAAGAAGCACAGCTGGGCATATATTATGAATTCATGTGGGGTCCCACTAACCTTAGCGCTCAGGAAAATCCCGACGTTACAGATAACATGTGTCTTAACGCACTTCTTAGCCAGAACGCATATTCTCAATCCCAGGGTCTTTATCCCGTTGATTGGTGGGATGCTGTAATAGAGCTTGTTTGGGTAACCCAGGATCCTTGGGCAACGGACTCCGATTTCAGTGCAGCTCTTCAAGCTTATCAGGACAGAATAGATGAGCTTGTTCAATAGAATAAATGAAAATCCACTCGCAAAAGCGAGTGGATTTTTTATTTACTCAATTTTCAGCAAATGTATATTCGGGGCAGTTGTCGATCGTGTCGAAATAATAGCCCTCTGAAACGAGGTAATCAAGAATTTTTGAGAGTGCTTCGTTTGTTGACCACTTGTCGTGCATAAGCAATATAAGTGGCTTGTTATTCTCCTTTGATGAGGTAAGTCCGCTTTGCATACTTTGTATAAATTCTTCTGCCGTGGAGCATCCTTCCGCATCCTTTGTCAGAGCCGTCCAGTCATACACGGCATATCCGTCCTCACGAACTGCGCCTATATATTCAAGCGCTTCGCTTCTTGAAAGCACACCGTTTGTCGTCGTGCCGCCGGGAAAACGGATTATTTTTTTCATCTTTGAAAATTCTTCCTCGCCTATCGCAGCTTTCATTGCGTCCTCATACTGCTTGACCTCGGCGGAAAACGCAGAAACTTCGGTGTAAATCTCTTTGATTTGATGGCTGTATGAGTGACAACCGACGATATGACCTCTGTTCACGGTTTCAACCATTCTGTCGGGGTATGTATCAACGTTTACGCCCTGAACGAAAAACGTTGCTTTAACTCCGTAAGCATCAAGTGTATCAAGTATATCAATCGTATTATCACGTGTTGGCCCGTCGTCAAAGGTGAGATAGATGATTTTGTCCTTTGCAACCTCGTTTGAGTGGAGCTTTACTGCTGTTCCGACCTCAATATAGACTTTTCCGTTCTCGGTCTTGCCAAGATATTCAAACTTTTCAACCTTATTGGGCGTTTTTGACTGCGTTGGAATTATCTCATAGGATATACCTGCGTCATCAAGCAGCGCCTTTGCTGTTTCAAGCGACATTCCCTCGCTTACGGGAAGCTCTTCATACTCGGTTTTCGGCTCGCTTGCAGGTTCGGATGTGAACGTTTTTATTAAAAATATAGCAATTACCGTTAAAATTATCAGGCAAACCGCAAGCAAAATGCCGAGCTTAACGGTCTCCGTCCTGTTTACTGATGTCTTTTCTTCCATTGTTTTTTCCTTGTATTTTTTGATTTTCTTAATTGTACCATTTTTTCAAGTGTTTTACAATAGAAAATGGCGATATTTTTTGTCAAAATCGCACTTTTTATTTTTCAAACTATTGCAAGGATAAAAGAAAAGTGGTAAAATTGGTATATGCAGTTTCAAAATGCATTTGTGTGGGAAATTACAAGCTGAAAACATGGGGGCGTTTTTGAAAAGTTACAGACTAAGACTGTGGGGGCTTTTTTACAAATAATGTGTCTATTCGTAAGGTAGCAAATCACAGGTTTTCGAGGGGAGGAGAAAACCGTTATGTGTTGCAACGCAACAGGATTTGCGCAGAGTTTTGCTGCGAAGCGCTACAAAAAAGTTTTTTGGTTCTTTTTCTCGAAAAAGAACGTAAATCTTCTTCTTTGTAACTTTTTTCAAAAAGTGGCAAAACCCTTTTCTTTGCAACTACAAAAATAAAAACAGGAGAAAATATGAAATCTCTTAAAACACAAATTGCCGTAATAGGCGCAGGGCACGCAGGAATAGAGGCAGCGATTGCTTCGGCTCGCTTAGGACTTGACACCGTACTTTTCACAATGTGCCTTGATTCGATAGGAAATATGCCCTGCAATCCGTCCATTGGCGGAACTGCCAAGGGACATCTTGTATTTGAAATTGACGCACTTGGCGGCGTAATGGGCGAAATGGCTGACAAGGTCACCTTGCAGAGCCGCACGCTAAATCTTGGCAAGGGCGCCGCTGTTCACTCCAAGAGAATACAGGCCGACAGAAAGAAATATCAGGAGCTTATGAAGGCGCTTATTGAGAAAACGGAAAATCTCCGTCTTATTCAAGCAGAAATTTGCGATATTGAAACTGAAACGGTGAATGGCAAAAAGCAAATACGTGCCGTAATAACCTCTCTTGGTGAAAGATGGGAATGCGAAAGGGCGATCATTTGCTCAGGAACCTATCTTGACAGCCGTGTTTTTGTTGGCGATCGCAATTTTTCCTCAGGTCCCGATGGACTTTTGGCGGCAAGTGGAGGACTTTCTCAGGCGCTTATTCGTGAAGGAATCCGCCTTATGCGCTTTAAGACGGGAACGCCCGCAAGAGTTAAACGTTCAAGCATCAACTTTGAAAATTTGGAGCTTCAAGCCGGTGAGGAGGTAATTACCCCCTACTCTGCTTTGACGGACGAGCATTATTTTGACGGGCTTGAACAGATTCCCTGCCATATTGTTTATACAAATGAGCAAACACATAATTTAATTAAGGATAATATACATCTCTCTGCAATGTATTCGGGGCAAATTCACGGTACGGGTCCAAGATACTGTCCCTCAATTGAGGATAAGATCGTTCGCTTTGCTGACAAGGATAGACACCAGCTCTTTGTTGAGCCAATGGGAGAAAATACTGAGGAAATGTACATTCAGGGATTTTCGACCTCGCTCCCTGCCTTCGTTCAGCACAAGATGCTCCACTCGCTTGAAGGATTTGAAAACGCGGAAATTATGCGCTATGCCTATGCCATAGAATACGATTGCTCGGATCCCACACAGCTCTATGCAACACTTGAATACAAGGAGATCTCAGGTCTTTACGGTGCGGGACAGTTCAACGGAACCTCAGGATATGAGGAGGCGGCTGCACAGGGCCTTATTGCAGGGCTTAATGCTTCCCTTTCCCTTCTCGGCAAAGAGCAGATCGTTCTTAAACGCAGCGACGGATATATTGGAACTCTGATTGACGACCTTGTTACCAAGGGCACCAACGAGCCATACAGAATGATGACATCTCGCTCGGAATACCGCTTGCTTCTCCGTCAGGACAATGCAGACAGACGTCTTACCGAGATCGGTTACCGTGCAGGGTTAATAAGCGAAGAAAGATATAACAGATTTTTAGATAAAAAGGCGCAAACGGATGCTGAAATTGCCCGACTTGAAGGCACTTACATATCTCCGCTTGTTGCAAACCCCTTCCTTGAAGAAAAAGGACTTACAACCGTGGCAACGGGCATCTCCCTTGCTGAGCTTTTGCGCCGTCCTGCTCTTGATTACGATTCTCTTTCCGTGATTGATAAGGATCGCCCAAAGCTGAGCAGAGGCGTGAGAATGACTGCTGAAATCTCCATTAAATATGAGGGATATATCAAGCGTCAGATTGCTGAGGTGAACAGAAAATCTCGCCTTGAAGAAAAGAAAATTCCCGAAGATATTGATTATAAGACGGTAAAAGGACTTCGCCTTGAAGCAATTCAAAAGCTGTCAAAGGTTCGCCCCCTCACCATAGGTCAGGCATCACGAATCAGCGGAGTTTCCCCGGCAGACATCTCCGTTTTGATGATTTATCTCGGAATAGTTTAAGCTGAAGATGTGGAGCTTTTTTGAAAAGTTACAAAATAAGAATGTGGGGACATTTTTGAAAAACTGTCCCCACACCCCCGAAAAACTTTGATGGATTGGTTTGTACGGACTTTGCGTAAATTTTCGATAATTCACAGGTGAATTATCGGTACACCCACTAAAATCCTTTTACGAAAATGAATTTTCGCCAAGGATTT
>JAZURO010000209.1:0-12822 GCA_045606265.1 Eubacteriales bacterium | reverse complement strand
GACACACCGCAAGCCGATGCCATCTCTTTGACCGTGTAGCGATAGGCTGTACGCAACAGCGACAGGTTTATTTGCAGATTCTGTATTGCGTTGATTCGGCTTTTCATAGTAGGCCTCCTTTGTGTGACACGGCTTGTCTCCATTATGGGGACATTTTACGCAAAAAAATACTCGCTTAATTCGTTGTTTGAAATTTCCAAAGCGGTGCAGATTTTTTCAATCTCGCTGGCCTTAAAATCTGTTTTATTATTTATCTTTTTTCTCATACAGGGGCGTGAAATACCCATCTCAAGGGAAAAACGAGATAGTGTATATCCTTTTTCCACAATTCTTCCCTTGAGCTTGTTTGTGTTTGTCATTTTTTTAACTCCTTTCTTTAGAAGTAAGTCCCCGTCTTGGGGACACACATATATTACCACAGAATTTCCACATTGTCAACACCTTTTTTCAAAAAAAACAAAAAAGTTTCCAAAACGGGTTTACAGTTCACTTTTTTTATGGTAAAATGCTTGTGTTATACGGAGGCGCTTTTTATGAATATGTATGATCGGATAAAGATGTTTCGGATTGCACGGGGCATGAGCCAAGAAGAGCTTGCAAAAAAAGTAGGATATAAGGGAAGATCTGCCATTTCAAAGGTGGAAAACGGCGAGCGAGACATTAGTCAATCGATGATTAAAAAATATGCCTCAGCGTTAGGAGTTGCCCCAGAACAGTTGTTGTGGGACGACGAACAAGAAAAGCCCACCCCCGATAACGAGGATGAGCTTGATATGGCCGAAGTAGTCAGCCGCCTCTCAAACGAGGAGCTGTATGATCTTTTGGACGCTGTTAACAAGAGGTTGAGGGAGCTTAACCGTTAGATATGCCTCCTTTCCGGACGCATCTCAACAGAGCCCAAGCTTCATGCTTAGGCAGTCGGCTCAAGGCTGCAAGTACGTCCCTTTCAAGGTCGGCTCTGTTTTCGGTTTTGCCCCCGAGCAAAGCGGCATCTGCTTTGCGGGTGGTCTGTTGTTTCAAATCTGTAATCATCATATCGATATTATAGAACAACTGTTCGTTTGTGTCAATACCTTTGGCGTGTCTTTCGTGTTATTTTTTTATACGCTTGCTGTGACGGTTACGATTTGAGCGGGAGCAGTCTTTTTCCTCATTGCTTTCTACCTCTTTCGGGTTGGAATTTTAATTTATAATCAAGCGGTTTTCCGCTTTAGTTTTTATGAACGGCGAGCCGCCGCCTGTCGCCAAACTTGCAAACGGCTCACCGTCAGCACAAAGGCTGAGAGGGTCGTATTGACCGCTTTTAGCCTATCAAATTACACAATGCAAGTCAATACGGAAATAACAAGCGGTGATTGTTATACTACAATTTTGCTTGCTATACACGTATTTTCGGGCAGGGAGGGGCTAAATGCACAAAAAATTCAGAGCGTTATACGACGAAAACAAGCCGTACAACATTTGCTTAAGCTGTCCGCACCTTGGAACGAGCTGTGACGGGCCAAACTTCTTGGCAATGTCTTTTGAGCGTTGGGTCGAATGGTGCACCATAAGAGCCGACCAGCTTGATATGACCCACGCCGACATAGCGGCACGGGCCGGTATAGCAAAGGGAACGGTAGACAGCATTCTGTCCGGTCGAAGCGGAGACGTGCGCCGTGAGACAATGGCGGCAATAACTCACGCCCTTACGGGGGATTGTTGGGGGCAGTATCCTTGTCACGATCTATACACGGCTCAAAGAGATACCGCAGATTTAGCCGACGAATTAAACGATGCCAACGAGGAGATAAGTCGCCTTAAGGCTGAATTGGAAAAGCAGGAGGGCTCGCGCACACGTCAGGTAGATTTTCTTCGGGAAGAGATAGCGGCAAGAGATCGTCGTATAGACATACAAAACAAAGCAATGTCCCGTCACGAAAAGCACATAATAATTTTAGCCGTTGCCTGCGGCTTTCTTGCGCTTCTTATAATAGCATCCTTGGCCGCAGACGCATTTTTAAGCGGTATAGGCTGGATAAGGGGATAGGAACATGGCAAAGGCAAAGAAGCTCCCCTCGGGCTCTTGGAGGGTAAACGCCTACATCGGCAGGGATGAGAACGGCAAGCAGATCCGTAAAAGTTTCACGGCCGACACAAAAAAGGCCGCCGAGCTTGCGGCAGCGCAGTACGTTATACAGGAGCATCACGAAGCCGATCCGCAAAACTTGAGCGTCGAAAGGGCTATCGAGCAGTACATAGAAAGCAAGTCAAACATACTCTCTCCCGCTACGATACGGCTTTATCATTCTACCCTTAAAGCGTTGCCGATAGGATTTGTGCGGCTTCCCGTTTCTACGTTGACAAACACTGACATACAAAGAGCTATAGACCAATACTCTGTGGGTCGCTCTCCAAAAACCGTGGCAAACGCCCACGGCCTTATTACGGTATCGCTTTCTCAAATAATGCCGGAAAAGGTCTTTCGTGTATCTCTGCCCCAAAAGAAGAAAACCGAGATACACATACCTTCGACCATCGAAATAAACCTTTTAATGTCACGCTTTGCAAATACCCCTTACGAAGTACCCGTTGCTCTCGCCGCTTACATGGGGCTGCGCCGCAGCGAGATAATAGCTCTGGAGTGGAAAGACATTGATTTCACCCGAGGCACCTTAAGCGTAAACAAGGCAAAGGTCTTGGGCGAGGACAAGCAGCTTCACGAAAAGCCGACAAAGACCACAGCAGGCACAAGAGTGTTGACGATGCCTGACACAGTAAAAGATATTCTTTCCCGACAAGACAAAACAGAGCCCGTCTGTCGGTTAAGCTATAACACCCTTTCAAACTTTCGTACAACCGTTGCAAAGATCGAAGGAGTTCGCCCGTTCAACTTTCACGCCCTGCGACACTATTACGCCTCTGTGCTTTTGTCGCTCAACGTCCCAAACAAGTACGCTCAAGAGCGCATGGGACACGCCACGGATAATATGCTGAAAAATGTTTATCAGCACCTTATGGAGGACAAACAAAAAGAGGTCGACGCCCTCGTTAACGGCTTTTTTGGAGGTCAAAAAACGTAGTTGAACACGCTGTTTTTGCACTAATAAAAAGGAAGAAGTGAACACGAAAGTGTACACGAGTGCCCGATTTACGAAAATGCGTTTTTGTGAAATGTGTACATATTTGCACAAAGTACACGTCCTCCGCATAGTTATTGTCTTAACAAATTACATTTTTCTTCTTTTCTATTTGTAGTATTTTTGCGCTTTTAAAATGTTCGACTCCTGTCACTCGGACCAAAAGTGGGAAGTTTAACGCTTCCCACTTTCTTTTTGTCTTTTCCCTGTTTTTCATTGATTTTGCTATATTTTTGCAACTTCGCTCTTTTTTGCGTTGCAAAATTCTATGTTTTTAGGGTGAAAAAATTTTTCACTTTTGAAAGGTTTTTTGCTGTCAAGTGAAATATTTTCAATAATTAGTGTACACGAAATTGAACACATATATTGTGCGAGAAGTGTTAGGGTTTTACCTGTCACTCGTTTTGAGGCTAATTTAAGCCGCAAATAGTCAACTCTTTTACGGCAATTTTGGGCAATAAGAAAAGAGCCGACCGTTTAAGTCGACCCTTTCCAGAGAGGAGGAGTATGAGAAAGAAGGAGTTGGTTAAATAATAATTCCGCTGTATCCAAGCTCGGAGACAAGCGCTTTTACCTCGGCAAGGGTGATATAGCCCTTGTCCTCTATCGGTGCAACAAACTCATCATAGCAGACGTTGAGATCCACGTCTCCTTTTATGCCGTCAATTTTGCCCTTGTTCGACCACTGCCAGATGGAGGCCATCGGGTAGGACAGCTTGTTTCTGTTGTCCTTTGGCGCATCCGTTATTTCCTTCTGTGCGGTCGAAGGATAAGCGGCGTACCAAAGGTCGTATTTTTCAAGCAAGGCGTTGTCTATGCGATTGTCAAGCCAGTCCTTATTGGTGTATATACCCGCACGAAAGCCTGCGTTAGAAAGCGTCTCAAGCCAAAGAGCAAGGTGCTTTGATATTACGGTTTTACCAAGTATCTTGTGCTTGGCAAGCTCCATATCGTACCACACGCCGTACTGCGGATTATATTTCTTTGCGTACTCCAAGGCCACGGCGGCTTCTTTGGCTACGCCGCTTTCGGTTATGGCCGATGCGGCAAAGTACAAGCCGTAAGGAATGCCAAGCCGTATACAAGCCTCTATGTTGCGCTCAAAGCGGCTGTCCTGTGCAGTCCCCTGCGTTGCTCGCACTATGACAAAATCCACTTCAAAAAGCAGCTTGTCCCATTCGATGTCGCCCTGCGCCGTGGAAATATCTATGCCGTACAATTCAGCCATTGTCGGTCTCCTTTATTTCGGGCAGTCCGGCAACGCTGGTGAGAAGGGAAAGGATTCCCGCCAAAAGAGATGCAGAGCCGACCATAATCCAGTTTACGTCACCCACGGCAAGAGCCGTACCGATGGTTGCTACTGCGGTCTGTGCGACAGTCTTTATAGCTCGTATACCTGCCGCTTTTATCCACACTTTAAATTTCTTCATATTGTATACCTTCCTTATTCTTCGTGAGGGTATTCCCTACCCTCCATACGATCGAGACGATGGTGCGCCTGTTTTGCACTTGCCTCGACCTTTGATATACGGGTGTAAAGCTCGGTGTTTATTTTGCGCTGTTCTCGCTGTTCGGCTTTTATTTCGTCGGTGTTGGCCTTGATGTACCCAAGTTCCGACATCATTACGCCGCTCTGTCGGCCTTCGTCTTTGTTGTCCTTTGCTTTTGACCGTGCAAAGCCAGCATAACTTATCACTATGCCGAGGACGGTACAGGCAAGGGCTACGGATATGTATTCTATCATCAGCTCTGCACCTCCTCAATCGTGCCGAGGTCCTCCCAGTTCACGCCGGAGGTACCGGGTGCCCATACGTTGCTGTCCTGTCCTGACCGCCAAACGTGGCCGTCATAGGTGCAACAATCGCCGGTGTTGTAGGGTGAGGTCGCAAAAGAAATAAACGGCAATGCTTTTCGGGGGTCGCTTGACCAGTAAAAGCCCCACTGTGCAGGGAGCTCCTCGGGCTGTGCGGTAAACACCGTGCTGTCATAGGGCTGTATCAGCTTGACGGCACGACCCGCAGCGGAACGGCAGACAAATCCGACGGGGCGTTCAAGCATATTCTTCTTTGCCCTTGCAGCATCAAAGCTCGGAAGGTAATCCTCTTCGGCTGTTATCTCTGTACCCGTCATATCGGCAGAGCGTGTCTGAAGCTCGGCGGCTATCATTTTAGCCGACCTTCTTAACGTTTCAAGTATCAATTCGGCGTTTGTCATACGTCATTTACACCCTCTCTTATAGCGTTTGCCATTTCGGCTGCCGACACCGTAGATCCGTCGTTTTGCGGCTCGTTGGGCGGTTGTTCGTTTTCGGGATAAAACGTACCCGTCGCCTCGTCGTACAGCCATCCGTCGGGCGGCGTAGGCTGAATAAACCTTGCGTCGCCTTCTGCGGTCGGGTCATAGCCCCACCCCTCAAAAACGTTGTCGGGAGCTTCGACGAAAAGGTCAGTCGGGGGAAATCTGCCTACCGTTGCGGCAACCGTCGGAAATACGCTTGTCGCATCCCAATGTACTATGTTGTCTCGGATTTTAAATACTTTCATGGGATATTCTCCTTGTGTTATGTGATTATGGTGCTGGCAGTGTCCAAGTACCGTTGACAAAGTGAAACCCCACCTCCTTCTCACGAAAACGAACCACCGCCGAAATTGCGTGACTGCCTATGGCCGTATGAAACATAATCGGTGTCAGTTCGGCTAAAATCTCACTACCAAGCCAAGCACGAAATCTAACATTTGCACCGTTATACCACGCTTCTGCAAAGGTGTCATAACTGACCGACCGAATGGTTGCGTAATCGGCAACCGTATCCCACTCTCCTGCGGCAAATATGGGGGTCAAATCCACAACAACAGTACCCTTGTCCCCCTTATCGCCCTTATCGCCCTTGTCGCCTTTAAGGTCTGCGGAAGAAGTACCGCTTGCGGAAGTTACTGTTAGCGTAGTTCCGTTCCAAGAATGGGAAGCAGATACGCCGTCTTTTCCGTCTGCTCCGTCCTTGCCATCGAAGTAGTCAACTCCCTTTTGGGGAGTATATCCGTCCTCGCCATCTTTTCCATCCTTGCCGTTTACTCCATCCTTGCCGTTACGCCCGTCAAACTCTCCGCTGTCTTTTGCCTGTTGGAGGGCATTTTCAACAGCCTTGGTAATGGTAATCACTTCGGTTTCCGTGTAAACATAATCGGACGGCTTTGCCCTTTTGCTTACCTTGAGTTCTTGGCGTTGCTTTGTGTATGCTCCCGATTCGTCCCGCACCAACGCCCAAGCAAATATATTTGCCCCGCTCATAAGAAGCTCGTTGGGTATGTCAACCGTTCCGTCTATAACTTCTACCGCCAACGCTTCGCCAAAAGTTAGGTTTGAAAAATGCACAATATCACAATCTATGGATACCGATGCCTTTCTTCCTATGTCCCATTGATACAGCTCTTTTCTGCCGTCATTTAATGAAAGAAAGTCCATTTTAACCTCCACAAAATCCTTTTAGTTTTCGCTTGTCAGCGGTTGGAAGTAGGTGATGATGCAGACACCGTTACCGCCTGCACCGCCTCTGCCGTTTCCCGTACCACCATAACCTGCTCCGCCGCCGCCTGCGGCTATACCACCGCCGCCGCCAGTTATATTTGAGCCGTTACCGCCGTTACCGCTACTGCCGTAGCCGCCACCGCCGCCGCCCGAGCCGTCTCCGCCGTTACCGCCGTTGCCACCGTAGCCGCCGCCGCCACCACCGCCGCCAGTGTCAGTCGAAGAGCCGCTCTCGCCCGAGCCGCCGTTCCCGCCGTAGCCGCCACCGCCGCCGCCCGAGCCGCCGTAACTGCTACTACCGCCGTTACCGCCATTACCGCCGTAACCTCCTCCTCCGCCGCCAGCCCTGAATGAGCCGCTTCCAAGTGAGCCGCCAATACCAGTGCCTTCGAAATCCACTCCCAGTCCTATGGTGTTTGTGCCGTCGTTTCCCTTTGCATTTCTTCCTCCGTCCCCTCCATATGTGCCACCGGTACCACCGTCGGCAATGGTGGTGTTTGGGCTATAATATCCATAGCCGCCACCGCCGCCACCGCCATAAGTACCACCATTTCCGCCACGAGCCGCACTGTCGCAGCCGCCACCGCCGCCACCGCCACCGCCGTAACTGCCATTTCCGCCGTAAAAGCTTCGGGTGTCGTTGCCACTGTAATAATATCCGCCACCGCCGCCACCCGAGCCGCCGTTCCCGCCATAGCAGTAGCTGCTGCCGCCGTAGCCACCCGAGCCGCCGTCAGCAGATAAATATGCCCCAAAAGAAGAAGTGCCCCCTGCGTTGCCATTTCTGCCAGAGCCCGAAGCTTGTGCACCGCCCGAACCTATTGTAACAGGAATCATTGTGTTAGGGGTGACTGATATTGTGTCAGCAGCCATATGCCCGCCACCGCCGCCTCCACCATAATAGCCGACGCCGCCGCCTCCACCAGCACCGCCACCGCCAAACAGGCGAACAAAAACAGAAGTTACGCCGCCAGGAACTTGCCAATCACCGCTTGCAGTAATTATTTCAGTATGATATGTTCCCGTGCTTGCGACTTTGTTGTCGACATACCGCTTTGTTGCCGCTCCTAAATCGGCGGTAGGGTCGGCGTTAAGGATAAGGTTACCTGTCATTCTGCCTCCGACTTTTGGCAAAACGCTTTTAAGCGCATCATTCACGCTCGGATTGTCGGTGGGGTCAAGACCGAGGGCGGTTGCCGTCTCGTCGGTCAGCAGATTGGCTGTATTAAGCGGCGTACCCTCCTGTATGGGGTCGTCCGCCCTCTGCATATCGTATGTATTGGTCTGTCCCTCTACGGGGGTAAGCGTTACACGCCCAGGGTATGTCGATATTCTGTCTTTCATCCTTGCACCTCTCCTGTGTATACCTCGCCGCTAAAGTACCAAGCGGCGGCGGTGTTGTCTATCAGTGTTTCAATGTTTTCCACAAGCTCGTTTAAAGCCGTTTCAAGCCCTACAAGGGCTTTTTCTATTGCGTTTGCCTGTTGTGTGGTAAGGGTATTTATCACCGTCGGCAACACATCTGTATCATAGGTGAGCAAATTCCGCAGATTTACCACGTTTGCCAAGTAGGTCGCCAGTTGTTCTGCCGTGGGCTGATCCGAATAGGTCCAGTCGGTTTTTGGTGACACCGATATGTCCGAGGGGTCATACGGCAGTTCAAACAAAGCCGACCACGCCACGCCTTTACTTTCTGCATAATCCTTTAGGCTCTGCGGGGCATCACCCAGCACCGAGGCAAGATAGGCAACGGCTTGCCCTACACGGTTAAGGTCGGAAGCGTTATACGCCCCCTTCATTCCCGACAAAAACTGCGCCTGCTGTGCGGCCGTCATTCCCGACCACCCAAGCGTTTTCAAGGCGGTTATATTTCCGACGTCTGCCGGTGTACGGTCGGTTATAAGGGTAGATATGATATTTTCCATTAACTCACGCTCCCCGTAACTATACCCTCAAATTGTCCGTTAAAGCTGCCTGCAACGGCATATTTTACCGAAGTAAGGTATATACTGTTGGTGGCAAACGGGGTAACGGCGGTTACAAGGTCAAGCGCATCAGCTCGGGGGTCGGCTCTCCATTCCCCCGTCAAGGTCTGACGCAGAGTAAGAATATCTCTTATCCAAGCCGCAACCGTCGCCGCTCTTGCCGAGGATATAAACGGATTTGTCACGTTTTCCACAACGCCCGTGCTGTTTACGTTTAGGGTATAACTGTCGTTTATTACTATCTGTTTCAACGGATTTGCAAGGCTCGTTTCGGGGAAGGAATACAGTACGTTGCGTGATATGGCGTAGTTTGTTGCCGTAGTATTAAGCGGCGCAACGTGACAGACACCCTTGCGGTCGTTCCACATCACCATACAGGCAGCGTTTGCGCACATCTGCACGACCTCACCGTTTGTGGGCGGCGTTGTAAACTGTATGCCGCTCGGTACGGATATCGAAGACAGTCCGCTGTCTATTTCCCAAGGGTTTGACCCGTCGTCAAGCAGGGGAAGGTCGGAAGCGGTAAAAGCCGCAGTTACAACGTCCGCAAGCGTTCCGCTCAAGGTGCCGGTATAGGTCTCCTTCATAAACTGGAACAGGTCCTTTGCCTTAAAGCTTGCCTCGATACCGTTGTTGGGGGTGTTCCATTCCGAAAGGTGAAGTCTGCCCCCGTCTATCCACTCTATAGCGTCGTTTATCTTGTAGCCGTATCGAGCCGTGATAAGCTGTCTCTCGAGCAGATAAGCCCCTATTCCCTCGGGGTTGTCGGGGTTATATTCGTAGTTGAGGTTGCCGACGGTGAAGCTTATCTCGTTTTGCGGAAGGCTTGCGCTTAAAAGGTCGGACGATTCGGTGTGAGCATAAGACATCAGCTCGTTTTTTGTCCACGTCCTCTGCCAGCCCACAAGAATCGACGTCATCCTCGCTCTGTGCTGCGGCAGGCTCCATTTTTGTATGGCTATGTCTATACGGTCATAGCCCGACATTTCGAGGCTTACAAGCTGTCTTACGCCGTTTGCGCCCGTTACCGACGTTGTTGCAATCTGCGTTGAGCCGTTGTAAGCCGTAACGGTATAATCTACGGCGTATTCCCCCGTGTACTGGCTACCCCACACAAGGGTCAGTCCCGGCGTTGTGCCTTCAATTATCTCTGAAAAGGATATAGTGACCGTCGGCGGTGTGGAAAACACGCAGTCATTACCGCAAAGAGCGGCACTTATGTATCCCGAATAGACGTCTGCCGCAGGAAATACCGTAGTGCTTCCGTCAAGAAGCCACATATTAGCCTCAAGCGTTCCCACTATCTGTGGGGTGGGAAGATTAGGGGCAACAAGCTCGGCGGTGTCGGAATAGCTTAATGAGCCGTTGTCGCTTGCCGTTGCCGAGGTTTGGGCCGACGGGTCGGATACAGTAAGCGTCAGCTCAACGAAGGATTCGCTTACTATTGTTTGTTCTTGATTTTCTATCCACGCTGAACTGACGCTCTGCATTTTATACCTCCACTAAAGATAGGGTCGCTCCCGTGTACCCTCTTATGCTTCCGTCGGGATTGCGGAGAAAGATGCTTGCATTTCTGTCGCTGACATACATTTCTCTGTCATCCCAATCGTTTATGTCCTGTAAAAACAGCGTGACGTTGTTGGTAAAGCTTCCGCCCTTTGCAATGCTGAATTTGCTTAAAAGCGTAGCCCAGTCCTCTGCGGAAATAAAATTCCACTTCAAACTCACCTTTGCCACGTCGTCACGGACTACCGAGCCGACCATTTTGCCGTCAAGGTTTCGTGCTTCGTTTACAAGCGTAGCGGTGTTTGCCTGGTATTCGCTCGGTGCGGGAAACGCATAATCGCCTATGGATATCAAAGCCTGCATTACCTTACACCTCCGCTCATAATAGAAGCGCCTTTGTTGCTTCTGTACTGCTCGATAGAATGGTCAAGCGTTTTGCCGTCAAGCGTTACAATGCCCGTCTTTTGGAGTATCGCAAGAAGGATGTTGTTTTGCTCTCGAAGCAGGGCGTTTTGCGCCGCGTTGGCAGAGGCCACGCCGTTTGCTATTCCGGCTACGATCTGGTCGTTGTTTGCGACCGCCGTCCGTCCGCCGAGGGTGCCTACAAACTCGGGTGCTTCTTCGTTTGCAATAAACAGATCTCCCATCGTCGGGAATCCGCCGTCGGCGTAGGCGGAGACGGTAACGGCAAATCTACCGCCGGGGCGACCGTATCCGTTCAGCATTTGTCCCAATCCGCCATCATAAAGTGCTTTTTTGGCGTCCGAAAAGAACGTTTTTATTTCTTCATTGACCCCTTTTACAGCACTTGAAAGGCTTGCAAAATCGGTGTTCATTTTCTTTGTAAAATCGGTAACGGCTTTAGCCGCAGGGTCAAAGTCTACTCCGTTTATTTCGGCCGACAGCTTCTGCCATTCGGTGTCGAAGTGCTCGATAGTGTTGCTTGCTTCTTTATAGGCGTCCATAATGGGGGCAAACTGATTATCAGCATCTTCCAGCGCAGACTCAACGGCTTTTAATTTGGTCTGATACCCGGAGAGCATATCTTTGAGCGTGATATACTCGTTAAGCTTGTTCGGAGCCAAAAACTTAAGAGGATTTCCCGTGCCGACGTAGTAGGAATTTATTTCCTTCTGCGTCTCTTCTATAAGCTTAGAATATTTTTCAAGCTCTCCCTGTAATACGGTCCTTTGCTCGGCATAAGAACCTGCCGCATTGTCATAAGCCGCTTTTGCTTTTGCACCCTCGATCTCGGCTTGTGCCTTTGCGGTCGCAAGAGCCGTAAGTTTAGCTTGATCTTCTACGGCTTTAATCATTTCCAGAGCATCGGATTTCGTTTGCAGAATCGTACCGTCAAGGGCTGTCACAACGCCACCCACCCCGTCAAAGGCAAGCTGTAAATTTTCAAGGCTCAAACCGTTTATATCCGAGATGGTCGATTCAATGTTTTCCAAAACCGTTTGATTGGTTGGGTCTTCGTTGTAATCGTCCACAAGACCGTACAGTTTGTCAACATAGCTTTTGGCAAGCTCAAACTTGGCCGCATCTTCTGCGCTAATGTCGCCGGAGATAGCCTTGAGGTTTATTTTTATCTCCAAAGCCTCCTCCGCTGCGGTTTTTACTGTCTCTCGGACACCGTCTATCAGTCCCGACAAATATTTTTCATAACGCTCTACCGCAGCCCTGTCGGCTGCTTTGTTAGATTCAAGGACAAAGTTTGTAAAGGTTATTGCCAGGCTTCCGAAAGTACCCACTATAGCTCCCATCGGTCCAAACGTTATCGCACCGGCAATACCGGCTGACACCGCCCCGGTAAGCGCCTCTTTAACGCCTTTATCAACGTCTCCTTGAGACAGTTCGGCCCCTGCGTCAACGGACCATTTAATGCCTTGTATTGCAAGACCTACAGATACCGCTGTTGTAAATGTTTTGTTTGTAAACAGGTTGTAAAGCTTGCCAAACGCAGTATTGAAAGCGTCGGGGATCTTTAGCAGAAGCAGTGCAGCACCAAACGCCAAAGCACCCTCTACCATCGGTTTCAAATTTTCTTTTATCTCCGTAGTCTTGTCCGCAATTTGGTCAAGAACGGTGTCGTCCCACAGAGACGGAATTTCAAGGTCGTTTACCCAGCTTGAGGTACCTCCGTCGGCAGATATACCCGAGCCGTCGTTTGCGCTCAACACGTTCAGCTCATCAAAGCCCGCTGTCTGACGCTTAAGCTCCTTTGCGGCTTCTGTTGCTTCTTCGATAGACCCTGTAACGCCGTTGGCTCCGTTTTCAAGCCCGTTCCAACTGTCGGCATCCCACTCCGGCATTTCAAATCCGACAAGTGTGGCAACTCCGCTGACCATATCGGTAAGAAGCTCTGTTGCCGCTTGCAGATAGGGAATAACGTTAATCAAAAGCGGAATAAACGTAGTGCCGACCGTTCTTTTTAGCTGTGTGAATTGCTGATTTAAGACTCGCATAGCGTTTGCAGGCTGCTCTATCGTTCTTGCAAGGTCTCCGACTGCGCCTATCTTCTTGGAATCCTCTATGATTTTAAGGGTACGGAGCAATGATTTTTCCTGCTCGGTCATTGCCGAGACGCTTTCGGTTATACCCTTTGAAAGCGCAAACTCCTCCAACGTAGCCTGACTGATGGAGATACCGAGCCTTCGTATAGGCTCTATCTCGCCCGCAAAAGC
>JAZURO010000208.1:0-11188 GCA_045606265.1 Eubacteriales bacterium | reverse complement strand
AGGTGTTGCATCATTTGGATCGGCATCTCCTTCAGAACGTGTCGTATATTTTCGTGAAGAAGATGTACTTGTCAGCAATATCCGACCTTATTTCAAGAAAATGTGGTTTGCAACAACCGAAGGTGGATGTAATGCAGATGTTCTGTGCTTTAGAGCCGTAGACAAACGGTATTCATATTTGCTTAAATCCATAATGTTCCAAGACGGATTCTTCGATTATGTGATGTCCGGAGCTAAAGGAACTAAAATGCCTCGTGGCGACAAAAACCACATAATGCAATACTCAATTCCTTGTTTTTCAGATGAGCAACTTCAAAAGTTTAATGCCCTTGCAAGCTCAATAGAGGAAAACCAAGCTCTTAATCGACAAGAAATGTCTTTTTTGGAAGCAATTAAAGGAATGTTGCTCACCACATTAAGCCGCTAAATTATCATTTATCGAACAGAAAGGAGAAAAACAATGGGCAATTATACTGTTGATGAACACTACATATCCCAATTCATCATTAGAAATTTTACTGATGAAAATGGAAAAGTACGGGTGATCAACAAGAGTAAAGAACCGATAGAACCTTACAGTTCGTTGCCTTCAAGTTTGTTTTACTCCTGCAATCTTTATGAAACTAAAAACAATGACGGAACTTACTTTGATAGAAACGCCATTGAAAAAGACTTTGCTGATTTTGAGGGGATGCTATCTACAGAGTTACCCCAAATTATCAAGCGAGCAGATGAAAAGCAAAAGTTAAGTCGCTATCAGATTAAATGCTTGGCGGATCTCGTGGCTTTTCAATTAGTTCGCCTACCTTTTATCCGAAACCTCTTTTATGACTCAAATAGTAATATTGCGGATAGTACAGAAAGAAATTTACAAACCAATGCGATGTATCGAATTGTGATAGATTCTCCGGAAAGTGGATTTAATTATTTGGATAATAACGATTTTACACTTTCGGAGGATGCAAAAAACAATATCCGTGAAACCAAAGCAAATACAACTGTATATGATTTTATAAATAGCGAGTGTAATGTCTATTTAATTAAAGCAGAATCAGATGCGTTTTGTATTGGGGATTTTCCTGTGCTTATTGATGAATTTACAAATGCAAAGTATGTATATCCCGTATCGCCGCATTTTGCAATAGTCTGTTCTCTGACAGAACCTAACGATGTAGAAGAATACGATACTATTCGATATGTGAAAAAGGATATGGTTTCGTTAATCAATCAAAGAATGATCGAAAAAGCTGAACGGTTTATCGCTTTTTGTTATAAAGATGAAGCGTATATGGTAGGCGAAGTCCAAAAAGCATTGAGAGGAATGAAGTGAAATATGACGAACTTTAATGAACACGCATTAGAAATGTCAATAATGCAGTTATTCAAAGAGCAAGGTTACACTTACATAAGTGGCGACCAAATTCACAGAGAACGAACAGAGGTACTACTTGCTGATGATCTCAAGCAATACCTCTACTCTCGTTATGCCAAAAATGGCATTACACCGAGCGAGGTTGAGAGTATAGTCCTTATGCTCCGCAACACTTCCGGCACTCTGTACGAAGCTAATAAGGCCATCTACAAAATGCTTTGTGACGGCTTTATCTTCAACCGTGAAGATAGAACTCAAAAGGATATTTTTATTGAACTGATTGACTTTGAAAACCCTGAAAACAACATTTTCAAAGCAGTAAATCAGTTTGAAATCGTAGGTATGAATAATCAAATGCGAATCCCTGACGGAATCGTATTTGTTAATGGTATTCCCGTTGTAGTGCTTGAGTTCAAAAGTGCTATTAAAGAAAACACTACCATTATGGATGCCTATACTCAGCTTACTGTTCGTTATCGTCGTGACATTCCTGAAATCTTCAAATACAATGCTTTTGTCGTAATTAGTGACGGAGCAAACAACAAATACGGCTCTTTATTTAGTCCGTATGACTTTTTCTATGCGTGGAGAAAAGTCGAAGCAAATGATGTAGAACTTGACGGTATCAATTCCCTTGTAACAATGTTGCAAGGACTTTTCCGAAAAGACCGTCTACTTGCAGTAATCAAGGACTTTATCTATTTCCCTGATGCTTCTGATAAAGACCTGAAAATTGTGTGCCGCTATCCTCAGTTCTTTGCTGCAAACAAACTCTACGAAAATATTAAGGCACACTTACGCCCTGAAGGTGACGGCAAGGGCGGTACATATTTCGGAGCAACGGGTTGTGGTAAGAGTTACACAATGATGTTCCTTACCCGTATGTTGATGAAAAGTAAGTTTTTCCGTTCCCCGACAATTTTGATTATTACAGACAGAACAGACCTTGATGACCAATTATCAAAGCAGTTTGTCGGCTCAAAAAGATATATCGGTGATGAAACTGTCGTAAGTATCGACTCTCGTGAAAAACTCCGTCAGGAGCTTCAGGGCAGAACAAGCGGCGGTGTCTATATGACTACTATTCAGAAATTCACCGAAGATCTGCAAATGCTTACTGATAGAACCAACGTTATTTGTATTTCCGATGAAGCTCACCGTAGCCAAATCAACCTTGACCAAAAGGTAAAGATTACAGATACGGGTGTAGAACGCACATACGGTTTTGCAAAATATTTGCACGATTCACTACCTAATGCAACTTATGTAGGTTTTACCGGAACTCCGGTGGATGCAACTATCGAAGTCTTTGGTGGCGTTGTAGATGCCTATACAATGACCGAAGCAGTTCGTGATGGCATTACTGTAAATCTTGTTTATGACGGACGTGCGGCTCGTGTAACGCTCGATCAGGATAAGATTAGACAGATTGAGGACTATTATGCTCAATGCGAGCAAGAAGGAGCTAACGAACACCAAATCGAAGAAAGTAAAAAAGCTGTTGCCAATATGGAAGTAATAATCGGTGATCCTGACCGACTTCGAGCCGTAGCACAAGATTTTATAGACCACTATGAAAATCGTGTAGCGGAGGGTGCAACCGTTGCAGGTAAGGCTATGTTCGTTTGTGCCAATCGTAACATTGCCTATGACCTTTATAAAATTATCGTTGAACTTCGCCCCGAATGGGCAGTAAAAAAGATATGTGCTGACGGCGCCGAACTCAGTGAAAAGGACAAAAAAGAGTTAAAGCCTATCGAGAAAATCCGTATGGTTATGACTCGCAACAAAGATGATGAGCCTGCACTTTATGAAATGCTCGGCACAAAAGAAGATAGAAAAGAGCTTGACCGTCAGTTTAAGAATATCAAGTCAAACTTCAAAATCGCCATTGTAGTTGATATGTGGCTCACGGGATTTGACGTTCCTTCACTTGATACTATTTATATTGACAAGCCTATTCAGCAGCATACTCTCATTCAGACGATTTCCCGTGTAAACCGTGTTTATGAGGGCAAAGACAAGGGTTTAATTGTCGATTATATCGGCATTAAAAAGAATATGAACTTGGCACTTAAGAAGTACACCAACTTTGAAGCTGATGAATTTGAAGGTGTTGAACAGTCTATCACTATCGTTAAAGATCAGTTGGAAGTTCTTGGTCAGATGTTCCACAACTTCAACAGCAAAGACTTCTTTGAAGGCTCTCCGGTGGAACAACTTGCTTGTCTTAATAGAGCAGTTGAGTATGTTCAGCTCACTGAAGAACTTGAAAGAAGATTTATGGCTGCCGTTAAAAGAATGAAACAGGCGTTTAATCTTTGTAGTTCAAGCGATAAATTTACGGATGATGATAAAGACCATATTGCCTTTTATTGTGCGGTTCGTTCCATTCTCTTTAAGCTAACTAAGGGTGATGCACCTGATATTGCACAGATGAACGCAAGAGTTCGTGAACTCTTGGAGGGAGCAATTCAGTCGGATGGTATTGAGGAACTATTTGAAACCGGAAAGCATATATCCGTTGATATATTTAGCGATGAATATATGGACAAGATCAATGCTATTCAACTTCCAAACACCAAAATTAAAATTTTGCAAAGGCTTTTATCTCAAGCCATTGAAGAATACAAAAAAGTCAACCGTATTATGAGTTTGGAATTTGCCGAGCGTATGAAGCGTGTTGTCGATGAGTACAACAATCGCCGTAAAGATGAAGCGTTTGCAAACGAAGTTCTTGATGACGTGGCCGAGCAGCTTGCTCAGCTCTTGGAAGAACTCAAGAAAGAAAAAGACTCATTCAAAGATATGGGAATTGACTACGAAGAAAAAGCCTTCTATGACATTCTCAACGTTGTAGCACGAAAGTATGAGTTTGAGTATCCCGATGACAAGATGATTGAACTGTCAAAGCGTATCAAACTTATTGTAGACGATAAATCTCGCTATACCGATTGGTCTACTCGTGATGACATTAAGGCAAACCTTCAGGTTGACCTCATTCTCTTGCTTGATGAGTTTGACTATCCACCCGTAACCATTGATGATGTTTACAAGGAAGTCTTGGAGCAGGCAGAAAATTTCAAGAAGTACGCTTAATATAATATTATAAGGTGGTGAGCTTTATGGATCAGAAAACAAATTTAAGGCATTTACATATTCTGCAATATCTATATGAACGAACTGACGATGAACATCCTGCGTCAACAGCAGATATTACAGAATATCTTGCGGAAAAAGGTATTGCAGTTCACCGCCAAACCATAGCAAGTGATGTGGAACTTCTCATAAACTTTGGCTTCGACATCATTACCGTAAGGAGTAGACAGAACCAATATTTTTACGGCGCTCGTCAATTTGAATTGGCGGAGCTAAAAATGATGGTTGATGCAATTCAGGCGGCAAGGTTCGTGACAAATAAGAAAAGTGAAGTTCTCACAAATAAACTGATGCAGCTTACGAGCAGTCACCACGCTTCAAAACTGAATAGACAATTATTTGTTGCCGGACGAGTAAAGGCAACAAATGAGAGTGTTTTATATACGGTAGATTTGCTTTATGAAGCTATCAACGAAAACAAGCGGATACAGTTCAAATACTACGAGTACACTTCCGATAAGAAGAAAATATTAAAACACAAAGGCTATCTATATGAGTTTAGTCCTTATGATCTTGCTTGGTATAATGACAGTTATTATGTGTTTGGGTATTCAGAAAAGCACGGAAAGGTTATCAAGTTCCGTGTGGATCGAATTTATAAGCCGAGTATCATAGACACAGAAGCACGAATGAAACCTGAAGATTATGACCTTCCTACATATATTCGCCGCACGTTTTCTATGTATGACGATGACATCTTTACTGTTGAACTCAAATGCGAAAACAGTTTGATGAACGCTGTAATAGATAACTTTGGAGAGAATGTAGTTGTAAGACCTGCTGATTGCGGTCATTTTATTGCTACTGTTGAAGTATCCGCAAACCCACCCTTCTATGCTTGGGTATTCACCTTTGGTGGGAAAATCAAAATTCTTTCACCCAAGAGCGTGGTCGATGAGTTTAAGACTCATCTTAAAGAAACACTAAACAATCAATAACGACCTTTCAATGATAAATGTTTATGAGTGCGACGAAAAATTATCATAAGCTACAAAGAAGAAATAAATGTGCTATAATATAAACAGTTAGACAAACTTGAATTTGTCTTTGATATGAAAGAAGTAAACTAACAGTCGGTTTACTCCCTTTTATAACTGTAATATAATCATGTTAGAGAGGAGGGAAAAGATGGATGCTAAGAAAACTGGCAAATTCATTTGTGAGAATCGAAAAAAACAAGGCATGTCGCAAAAAGAGCTGTCAGATAAATTAAACATTACCGATAAAGCTATCAGCAAATGGGAGCGTGGCATATCTTTTCCCGATATATCAATGCTGATTCCCATTTCAAAAGTGTTGGAAATTAGTTTATATGATTTATTAACTGGAGGTGAAGATAATGAACAGGAATGATGCGGAATCTGTTATTAAAGATACAATCGAGTATGCCAATAATGAAATCAAAAAAAGCAAGAAAAGAAGTCGTAGAATTATAATTACTACACTTGTTTCCGCAGTTCTAATTATTATTCTTTTGGGAAGTTGTTTTATATCATATACCACATTTAATACAGGAAATCCATTTTCTGTTGTAAGTGGTTATTTTCAAATATCTGTTTTAGACAAGGAGTATGTTGAAATTCAAGCATCGCCCAAAGTGGTACTTGCTCAGCCAAATGGTGAGGTTTTTGTAAAATATATGGAATCACGTGGTTTTACAGAGATTGAAGAGGAACAAATGGGAGCAATACGAGTTTTTACAAATGGTGAAGAAACAGAGTACGTTTGGTATTCTATAAATGGGTACTATTCTAAATGGCGTTGGCAATAAAATATAGTTTGGTTATTTAACAGTTAAACAAATTCTTATTTGTCGAAAAGATAGCTTATATTTCCCAACCTCATAAAAAAGATATGAAAGAAATGAGATGATGGCAAAAACCGTCATCTCATTTTTGTTTTCCTAAAACCTATTGCAACAGAACAAGTGTTCGATTATAATATACCTACGATGTTCAGTTTTGATTGAACACATCATAGAAAGGAGCATCTCTATGAACATAAACCATACATTTGGAACCTATATAAAGGACAAACGCTTGGCAAAGCAAATCTCACTGCGCAAATTTGCCGAGTTGCTTGATATATCTCCGGTTTACCTCTGCAATATTGAAAAGGATCGTAATCCCGCCCCGAAAGACGATATTATTTCCAATATGGCAAGGTTGCTTATGTTAAATGATACGGAAACGGCAGAACTTTATGACCTTGCTGCCAAAGCAAAAAGCAATCCGACCATTTCTCAAGATCTACCGGAGTACATTATGGACAGAGATATTGTCCGTGTTGCTCTAAGAACGGCAAAAGATGTGGATGCCACCGATGAGGAATGGCAAGAATTTATTGCTCGTTTGGAGGAGCGTAGGAGGAAAATTCAGGAGGGCAAATGATGACAGAAATCAAATACCTTCGACCGGAATTGCTTGAAGCCATTGCTCGTAATACCCTAAAGAAATATGACTCAAGCCTGATTCTCGGTTATGAAGCAAAGAGTGTCCCAATCGAGGATATAATTGAAAGTCTTGGTCTGACACTTGAATATCAATACATTCGTAAGAACGGTCGTATACTTGGAGAAACCGTTTTTGATGATGACTACATTCCTATTTACAATATGGAAGCCAAACAGTACGAACTCATTTTTGTTGAGAGAGGTACTATAATTCTTGATGCAAGCCTTCTCAGATGTAGAACTCAAGGGCGATTACGTTTCACCGCAGCTCACGAGCTTGCACATTGGCTGATACATCAAGAACTGTACTCAGGCACGGGAGATATGGCTGCTATGTTAAAAAGCATTTCCAAGAGTTCCGATGCAGACAAGTACATTGAAAGACAAGCAGATATGCTTGGAAGTGCGTTGTTGCTTCCTATCTGCCAAGTAAAAAAAGCGTTTTATCGAACATCAGGTGATGATCGAGTTTTGAAGTTAGCCAACCAATTCGGTGTATCAAAACAAGCGATGGAAATTCGATTGAAAGAGCATCACTTGATCTAAAGCCGGTAAAACGGCTTTTTTTGCCCATAGTGTTCAGTTTTTACTGAACACAAAAAGGAGCCGCCTCATTATATCAGATAAAAATCGAAAAATATGTCGCTTTCGGTTACACAACTCAACAAATTTCTACCAATCATTTATGTATAATGATAGTGAGGATAGGCTCGAAATATAATGCTATTGCTGACTTCTTATCAAAACTAAGGTTTTTTAGGCAATGCCAATATGAAAAACAAGGGAGGATTTATCAGCATTGGTCGAAAAAATATCCTCATATCTCAATATAAAGGAAGTGATCGGAATGTTGTTCATTGAACAAGTCTACGAAAAAAGCAATATCAAGAGTGACTATGTCAGGTGTCCTTCTTGCAAACGAGGAAGGCTCTGTGACAAACCCATTGGCGAAAAAGCGACGGTGATCGCTTTGAAGTCCGGTCACTCTGAACGGACAAGCAGCAGGATAATACTCAAGTGTCCGAAATGCTCACAAAAATTTATAATACATCTATCTAAAGAAAATTGATTATGTTTCGTACATAGTTCAACCGCCGGACAAGCTGAGTATTATCAGTATAGAAGCCGGAAAAGAGCCTGCATCCACCTTACAAGGTGAGAACGAGGACTTTCGAGTTAGAGCATGACAAACAGCTTTTAGGCTGTAATGTTATGCTCTTTTTCTATTTAAGCATCCTTTCTGCCTAAAAGCAGAAAGGATTTTTTATGTTCAAGAAATGGCTCTGTTACATAGCTAAGTACCCGTAATCTCCGAATTTTTGATTTCAACCTTTTATATCAAAAATTCAAATTTCAAGGAGATTACATAATGAATAACATAATTATTTCTGCTCTTGATGAGCAATTCAAAAAAGACTGCAAGGTTATCAACCTTAAATATGAATATCCCGGTTACACGGGGATTGAACAATGGGCGATTATAACGGACTTATCTGAAGAAGAACTTTGTGCTAAATATGCCGAACAAGTAGCTACGTTTAGACCTTTCGTCGTTTTATCATCCGCATTTGGTAAAGTGCGAGATACTTATATCCGTAACGAGCATAAACACGAAATGAGAAGAAAATTGTACGGTGATGTTTATAGTGCAGAAGATGGTATTGAAGCATATCATCCCGAACTAATTGAAAATGACTTATTAGAAAACATTGTCCAAAAGGAAGAAATGGACTTTATTAAAGTAGCCATTAACACTTTGAGCGAGCTTCAAAAGAGTCGAATTGTTCGGTACTTTTTTCAAGAAAAAACGTTACAAGAAATTGCAGATGAGGATAAGACGAGTTGTGCCGCAGTTTATTATTCAATTCAATGCGGAATAAAAAATTTGAAAAAGTTTCTCGAACAGACTTAAAAAATACCCCTTCCCATTGCAAATAAGTGAAGGGGGTATTCAACTCCGGATACGAACAACCCCCTTCCATCAAAAATGGAAGATGAGGTTAAACCTATGAAAAATGCAAACATAACTAACGTAAAATGGGGCGAGATTTATCTTTGTGATCTCGGAAGCAATAAAGGCTCAGTTCAGTCGGGCAAAAGACCTGTACTTGTTCTTCAAAATAACATTGGAAACAATAATGGTCCAACCACTGTTGTTGCAACTATCTCAAGCGTTTTGAAAAAATTAAATCAACCCACACATATTTTACTTGATACATCTTGCGGATTAAGAGAGGATTCCGTTGTAATGCTCGAACAGATCCGAACTGTTGACAAGGAAAAAGAACTGCTTGAATACATTGGTGAAGTTCGAGATGAAAAAACCATATATGCAATTAAGCAAGGTGTTTTAACCGAATTTGGACTGATTAAAAGACCGCAGCCAAGACGAACCGGACTGATATTAACACTCTGTCCTAAATGCAGAGCTGAGTTTATGAATATTCCTGAGAATATCTTACGCCGTGTTGATCCGCTTCAAGTAGATAAGGAGAGGTGCGATAAATGCCAAACTTCCTTTGGATATGATTATCTTATCATAAAAAAGAAACCTCGCACTTCAACATCTGAGGGGTGTTGTGATGGATAAGAAAATCGACAGAACTTATGCGGTAATTGCCTTAGCAGAAATATTGTTTGAACAAAAGCTAATAAACGAGCCTACACTTAGAGCAATCAAACAACAGCTGCAAGACGAGCAATCGCACATTTCACAAACCTCTAAATAATTTCTATAATAGACTCAGAACAAAGGAGGTAATAAAGATGTTAAATGTAAACAGTCCACAAAGGGTTGGAAACCCTTACGCTTTTTTAGACCGTAACAGAACAAGAGATATGGTCTTTTATGGTCGAGTATCAACAGAACACGAAGCTCAGTTATCTGCCCTTGAAAATCAGATCCAATGGTACGATGACCAAGCAAAATATCATCCTAATTGGAATGTTCTCAATAAATACATTGATGAGGGCATAACCGGAACACAAGCTAAAAAAAGACCTGCTTTTTTGCAAATGATTGAAGATGCCAAAGCAGGAAAGTTTGACCTTATCGTTACACGTGAGGTTTGCCGATTTGCTCGAAACACCGTAGATACACTTGTTACAACAAGAGAATTGAAGAACATTGGCGTGGAAGTGTATTTTGTAGAGGACAATATTTGGACTATGGATGGCGATGGAGAACTTCGCTTAACCATTATGGCAACATTGGCGCAGGAAGAAAGTCGTAAGGTTTCCGAAAGAGTGAAAGCGGGACAACAGATCAGCAGAATTAACGGCACGATTTATGGATGCGGAAATATCCTCGGTTATGACCGTGTGGGAGATACTTATGTTAAGAACCCCGACCAATCCGAAACTGTCAGGATGATTTATGATATGTACCTTAGTGGAAAAGGTACTATGGTTATTGCGAATGAACTTACTCGTCTGCAACGCCTAAACGCTTCAGGCTTAGTCAAGTGGAACGCAGGAGTGGTTTCCCGTATTCTTAATAACCAAACATATATGGGGGTTATGGCATACGGCAAGTCGTATAGCAATAACTACTTGGAGCAAAAGAGAGTCAATAATCACGATGCTTCTACTTATATGTGTGTTAAAGCAGATTTTGAACCGATTGTTTCAGAGGAAGAATGGCATAAGTGTCAAGAGATTAAAGCTCGCAGAGTAAGGACTTCTTTTAAGAGTGCCAATGAAGCCACACAGAAGAAAAAATCTACTCACGGAATTAAGGAAAACAAAGACTTGTGGGGCAGTAAACTTCTCTGCACTTGCGGTCACTCTTTCAGAAAAAACAGATGGCACAAAAATAAAGGTATGCCTTGGTCGTATGGTTATCAATGCTACAACCAACTTAACAATGGTTCGGCAAGTCAACGAAGAAAAGCGGGAGCCGATGACACCGGATATTGCGACCAATCAATGATTGCCGATTGGAAACTTGAAATGATGGCAAAGATGATTTTTGAGCAGATATGGCAAGAACGAAAAGAAATGGTTGATACAGTCTGTAAGCTAATCAAAGAGTGCTATCAAGTCGAGAAACCTAAGAAGGTTAATCTGACCGGAATTGTAGCTCAAATAGAGCGTTATAAAAACAAGAAGAACACGCTGCTTGAGATGAGAACAGACGGTGAAATTAGCAAAGAGGAATATAAAGAGCAAAAAGAGAAAATTGAAAAAGCTCTTTTGGAACTCAC
>JAZURO010000207.1:0-17930 GCA_045606265.1 Eubacteriales bacterium | reverse complement strand
CGATTTATGACACAATAGGAAACAAAGTGGTTGAATATGCATACGACGCTTGGGGCAACTGTACAATAAAGAGTACAACTACAAACTATCCCCTCGCAAATGCTAACCCCATTCGTTATCGTGGTTATTATTTTGACGAAGATACTAACCTCTACTACCTCAATGCAAGATATTACAGCCCCGAATTCAGAAGGTTTATTTCTCCTGATGATACCAATTATTTAGATTCTGAATCCGTAAATGGTCTAAACCTTTACTGCTATTGTGGTAATGATCCCGTCAACTATGCCGATCCAAGTGGGCATGAAGCTAAATGGTATGACATTGTTGGTTGGATAGGTGTTGGATTATTTGCCGCGGCTACTATTGTTTTAACTGCCGGCTTAGCTGGAGCAGTAATAGGAGGAGTTGCAGGCGGAATCATTTATGGAGCAGCTATTGGAACTGTCGCACTGGGAACTGTTGGTGCTGGCATTGGAGCTGTTGGGGGTATGATTTATGATGCAACTAACGGTAATGATTTCGGAACTAGCATCTGGACATGGACAAAAGCTGGATTTGGCATTGGTGCTATTGGCGGAGCTGTAATTGGTGGAACTATTGGAGGAGTAGCCGCTTATTCAGTGACCGGATTATCAAATGCTTCGTTTTGGACAGGTTTAGGATCATCTGGGGAAATTATTGCAGGTCAAGCAGCTAATAGCCAAGGATTAATCACACTGGGGCAAACCTTTGGTGGTAAGGTCGCTCAGTTTATGACAAATAGATTTGGGTATACTGCTACAAAATACATTTGGGCTTCATTATCAAAAACAATGGCATCTACAGTTGCTATGAACTCTGTGACTCTATTTTATGGAGGCTCAATCAGTGCAACATCAATTTATATGATGTATGAATATCCAGAATTAGTTAGAAGAGGGATTGAAATTGTTAGACAATTAATAGGAGGTTAATATGGATATTGGCTTTGTAGATTATAAATCAGATTTATCATATGTTACTTTGTTGGCTAAAATTACTTATAAATATTGTAATAATCCTGACGGTAGAATTTATTCTGTTTATAAAATGAGTGGTACAAACAATAATTCAGTTGAAGTATTAATTAATCAATTAACCCCATTGGTGCTTAACAGAAAAAATGTTATTATATTAAATTTATTAGTTAATCCATTTTTTGATGATCTATGTGACTATTTGTCTAAAGGCCACTTAATTAGCAACGGAAAAATCAATCTAATAAAAAAATATGTTTTTTCTTATTTGAGCGACGAAAACACCCAAAGAGTATATAGCGATTTGGCAGTAGAAGGAGCTGAAATATATATAAAACAAAATATGTACGAAAAAAGCAAAAAAATCTTAAAAGAACTTTAATATATAAATTGATTGATGAAGATGATTGCTGTTGAAATAGCGATGTTATCGGTCTTTACAACACAAGTGGCACTAAAATTGCAGGGTATAACTACGACGCGTGGGGTAACTGCACTATAAAAGGAACTACAACGAATTACGTTATTGCTTATGCAAACCCCATTCGTTATCGTGGTTATTATTTTGACGAAGATACTAACCTCTACTATCTCAACGCAAGATATTATTCTCCTGAGTTTAGAAGATTCATATCTCCTGATGATACCAATTACTTAGATCCCGAATCGGTGAATGGTCTTAATCTTTACTGTTATTGTGGTAATGATCCTATTAACTTCGTAGATCCGAGTGGGCATTTTCCTATTCTGGCTGTCATTTTGGGTTTAACAGCAGCTGTAGGATTGGGCCTGACAGTTGGTGGTGTTGCCTCAGACGATAATTTAATGACTGCAATTGGTCTTACTATGGTTGCTGCTCCTGCATTAATAATGGGGGGCCTTGCAACATTTGCTTCTACAGGTGCATTAGCTATCGGTGTTGGCGCTACAACTATGGTATCAGGTGGTCTTACTAGTATTTTTGCTGCAGCAGAGTATCAAGAAGCATTTACTGGACAAAATTTTATTTTGAATACTGGTATTGGTGAGAGTTGGTACAATGGCTTGATGCTTACAACAGCTGGATTAGCTACCTTGGGAACGGTTGCTTCAAGTTTTGCTTATCATTTTAACATTAATTCTATTGACAAAATAGGAACTTTGGAAGGGACTAACTATAAAGGAATTAGATTTACTCAAAAGGTTCAAAGAGCAGGTGGAAGAAAAGTCACATTGTATAGAACGTTGGAATGGCACACACATTCTCATTTGGGATATAATCCTCATTGGCAGATAAATATATTTTCGAAAAATGGTGGAATTTGGCTTCGCGGAAATGCATTGAATCGTTGGACTTGGTGGTTAACAAAAATCTAAAAAAACAAATTTAGGAGAGTATTATGAGAGCAGTTGATGTGATTGAAAGTATCGAAAAAATAAAAAACATTAAATGCATTTCGAATTTAATGTTAATTGTAAAAAATACAAATTATTCTGTTGATATAGGTTTTTATTTGGAACCCGTGCGTACATTTTTTTCACGAACAAAAGAAATACAAATATATCTTTCCGTTGCTGTTTTAGATGGACAAGGCGAGATTGTAATGTATTGGCCTGAAAATGCTAACTATGAAGATGATTATGATGAATCTATGGGATTATTAGTAAATGACCTTGTGGGATCTTACTATATAAGGAATAATAAATTAGTTATGTATTGTTCAGAATTAGAAAATGATGAAGGGTTTATATCACAAATAGAATTGATTACTGAAAAAATACAAGAAATCATTATACGCTCTTAATTTTTATCATTGACTAAACATCTTTCCCACTTGGATTTTATATCCAAGTGGGTGGATACATTGTCTTTTACTAAAATAATAGTACTATCAAGAGTACAACTACAAACTATCCCCTCGCAAATGCTAACCCCATTCGTTATCGTGGTTATTATTTTGACGAAGATACTAACCTCTACTACCTCAATGCAAGATATTACAGCCCCGAATTCAGAAGGTTTATTTCTGCTGATGATACCAATTACTTAGATCCTAAATCCGTAAACGGACTTAACCTTTACTGCTATTGTGGTAATGATCCCATTAACTTCGTAGATCCAAGTGGGCATTTCATTATCTTGGCTTTTACTGCGATTGGAGTGTTGGCAGGTCTTGGCTATGCCGCATATACAGATTACAAAGATGACGAAAGCATTAACGGTAGTATCGGTTGGCAGGGATACTTGGAGAATGCCATAGGTGGTGGATTAATCGGTCTCGGCATTGGATTAGGAGTGTCCTACTTAGGAACTGCTATCTCATATATTGGCGGTGCGATTTCTTCATTTGGAGCTTCAAGTGCTGTGGCAGTAGCCGGTGGCGGGACTGCATCGGTTGCAAGTTCTGGCATTTTGGAAGCAATGGTGTCTGCCGGAATGTTGGCGTTGTTTGCAAGAACATCAAAAAGAAATGGATATTATGGTGAAGGATGGCCTGGAGATCCACACAAACCAGAACACATACATTTGAGAGGAAATAATTGTGATATAAGAATTGGCAGGGATGGTAATCCTCTGCCTAACGAACCGAAGTTAACTCATCAGCAACGTAAAGCGTTGGAAAAGTTATGGAAAGAATTTCAAAATCTTTTTAATGCTTGGAGAAATTAATAGTTAGGAGGAATGATATGTTGAATTATGAAAATGAAAAATATATAATTCATGATACTATGGTAGATAATATTGAAATTACTTCTGACGGTTTGATACTATATTTTTCTCAGGGAATTTATTGCATTAATCATGAAAACGATTCAGTAAATCTAATACCACGTTGCAGAATGTATATTTCTATCACAAAATTTGATAGGGAAGTTCTATATCAACATATCGAAATTATCAAGTTACACAAATATACGTATAAAGAGATTTCGTTTGCATCATTTATACGTGCTGTTAATAAGAATCGTTTTAATGTATATTTAGATTATTATTCTCCATTTGCAAATTCAATATTGATTGAGGGGTTATCAAATAATATAAAATATTATTTTAAGGTTAGCGAAATTGAAAGTATAAAATTTATATTTGATAGATGATCATTTGTTTTATAAATGATTATGTTCTCTCAATAAATATATAGCCAGTAACAACCTTATGAGGATGTATCTATCCAAGTGGGTGGATACATCCTCTTTGCACTAAAAAATATACCATATTCTAAAAATATAATTAATATAGCCATATTAATATATATACCAAAAGGCGAGGGAAAACCCTTGCCTTTTTCTATTAAAATGGACGTTTTGCCACAGTAACAACCCTTGCTATCAAGCACTTGACAAAACGATAGAGTATGTGTATAATGGAATTGGAAATAGCTATGTGGCTGCGATTACAACACAAGCGGTGTAAAAAAGGAACGAACAGTTTTGTTCGTTCCTTTTTTAATAAATTTTATTAAATCATTGTGCCAAGGAAATAGATGAGCGCTGCCTGAATAATCATTATAAGCGGAATACCGATCATAAATTTCTTATGCTGAGTTTTGTGTCTTATGATGAGCATAGTTATCATCATAGCTACTGATCCACCGATTGCAGAGAAGAGCAAGAGTGTCTTTTCGGGGATTCTGCGTGCGCCCGAGCCTGCAATTTTCTTGTCGTAAATTGTAATGATGATTGATAAGATTGAAACAACTGACAAATAAACAATAACGGTGAAAAGAATTGGGTTTTGTTTGATGAATTCTAACATAAATATTCTCCTTTTTTATTTTTTGGGGAAGGAATCTTTAAGACCTACAATACGGTTAAACGTATTTTCATATTTTGAATCCTTACAGTAGTATCCGTCACGAACAAACTGGAATTTATCGCCCGCTTTCGCTTCGAGAAGTGAGGGCTCTATCTTGCAGTGTTCAATTTTAACAAGGGAATTGGGGTTAAGATAATCGTTATACGTTTTATCCTCGGGAATATCGTTTGTATTCTCAATTGTAAAGAGATTATCATAGAGCATAAGGGTTGCTTCCTCGGAATACTTAGCTGAGAGCCAGTGGATAGTACCCTTGATTTTTCTGCCGTCAACAGGCATACCATTTCTTGTTTCGAGGTCTGCTGTGCAGTGGATTTCCTTAATTGTGCCATCCTCGTTCTTAATTATATCGTTGCACTTAACGATATATGAACCCATAAGACGAACCTCGCCGTCGGGCTTCATACGGAAGAATTTTGGCGGGGGAACCTCAGCAAAGTCGCTCTCGTCAATATAGAGCTCACGAGTGAACGCCACGGGGCGAGTGCCTGCGCCCTCAACGGAAGGATTGTTGGGAATATCAAAGTATTCAACCTTATCCTCGGGATAGTTTGTAACAACCACTTTAATGGGGTTTTTAACGCAAATTCGTCTATTGGCACTTGCATTAAGCTCCTCACGGATACAATGCTCAAGCATTTCAATATCAACAAGTGAATTTGCCTTTGCAACACCTGCGTTTCTTACAAAATTGAAGATTGATGTGGGTGTATAGCCACGTCTTCTGAGCGCACAAATTGTGGGCAAACGGGGGTCATCCCAACCGTCAACCATTTTGTTTTCAACGAGATAGCGAAGGTATCTCTTGCTCATTACCGTGTGAGTTACGTTAAGGCGGGCAAATTCTCTCTGCTTGGGATTGGGCTTGTTATCTATGCCGATATTGTTTATTACCCACTCATAAAGGGGACGGTGATTTTCAAATTCAAGTGAGCAAAGTGAATAGGTAATACCTTCGAGCGCATCCTGAATGGGATGTGCATAGTCGTAAAGGGGATAGATGCACCATTTATCGCCCTGACGGTGATGGCTTGTGTGAACTATTCTGTAAATTGCGGGGTCACGCATATTGATATTGGGGGATGCCATATCAATTTTTGCACGGAGTGTGTGTGTTCCGTCAGCGAACTCACCGTTCTTCATTCTTTCAAAGAGGTCAAGATTTTCTTCAACCGTTCTGTTGCGATAGGGACTCTCCTTACCGGGCTGTGTGAGTGTTCCTCTGTATTCTCTCATCTGCTCGGCTGAAAGGTCGCAAACGTATGCCTTTCCGTCCTTGATAAGCTTGATTGCAAACTCATAGCATTTGTCAAAGTAGTCGGAGCCATAGTAAATTCCGCCGCTTGGGATTGCGCCGAGCCAATGGAGGTCCTCGTAAATTGAGTCAACGTACTCGGTATCCTCTTTTGCAGGGTTCGTGTCATCATAACGGAGGTTGAATTTGCCACCGTATTTCTTGGCTGTTTCATAGTTGATCATAATCGCCTTTGCTGAGCCGATATGGAGGTATCCGTTGGGCTCGGGAGGGAAGCGGGTTATGATTTTTATATCGGGATTTTCCGCAAGATCTGCGTCTATTATGTCGTGTATAAAGTTAGAGCTGATTTCTTCCATTGTTATATCCTCTCAAATTAAATTTTCTCAATCATTGCATCAATTCGTGCTATCGTTTCGTCATAGCCGATTATCTGCATAACGGTATAAAGGTCGGGTGCGTTGGTCTTGCCCGTAACCGCAACTCTGATGAACATTGAAACGTCGGCAACGTTACCTCCGAAGTTTTCGGGATTTGCCTTGTATTCCTTCATATCGGCAGCAAAGCCAATCTTAGTTGCTATTTCCTTTATCTTTTCGAACCAGAGGTTCATATCGTCAGAGTAGTTATAGCTCTCTTTGAAAAGCTCAAGCGTTGCTTTGATGTCAGCTTTTTTGAAATGCTCGGGATATTCTTCCTTGATCTCAAAGAGGGGAGTGAAGAAGAATCCCATATAATCCTTAGCATCTGACCATTTTGCAAGGTCTTTTCTCGGTTTTTTTCCACCGCGTCCAATTGCGAGGATTTTCTTTGACATTTCCTCGTTTTCGCTGAGAAGTGTTGCAAATTCCGTGTCAAATTCCTGCGCCCAATCAAGAAGTCTTGTATAAACGGTGTCTGCGTCCATCTTGGAGATTACGTTCTTTGAAACGTCGTTGAGCTTGTTTATATCGTAAAGACAGCCAGAGCTTGACATCTTTTTGAGTGAGAAGGGGAAGTCGGTATATTTCTTGTCGGGGTTTTGTGCGTGCCAGTCCTCGTAGTTTGAATTAAGGAGTGTCATAACGTACTCAACAACACAGTCCTTGTCGTATCCGAGCTCACGGTAGTATTCCATATTTGAGCCGAGATCACGCTTTGAGAATTTCTTTTTGCTTCCGTTTTCGCCCATCTGCATAATGGGAGAGATGTGCGCATATTTGGGCAGCTTAAATCCAAGGAAACGGAAGAGCATAATGTGACGTGAAAGACTTGCATACCATTCGTCACCTCGAATCACGTGGGTCGTTCCCATAAGGTGATCGTCGATTGCGTGTGCAAAGTGGTAAGAGGGAACTCCGTCGCTCTTGAGAAGTACTTCATCCCTGTCGTTTTCGGGAAGCTCACGGTCGCCTTTAATAAGGTCGGTGAATCGGATCTTTTTATCGGGATCACCGTCTGAGAGCATACGAAGAACAAAGGGATCGCCCGCTTCAAGATGTGCCTTTACCTCGTCTATGGTGAAATTGCGGTTTCTGAGCATTTCTTCCTTTTGCTCGCCGCCGTCCTCGTGCCAGTCCTTTGCTTTAACCTCTGCCTTTTTGTCTATTGCGTTAAGGGCTTCAAGCTCCTCTTTTGTTGTGAAAACAGGATATGCTTTGCCTTCTTCAACGAGTTTTTTAGCAAAAACGTGATAAATTTCAACTCTCTTGGACTGCTTATATGGGCCGTATTCACCGCAGTCTGTGAGATTTCCGTTTTCGTCAAGAATTGCGCCCTCGTCAAAATTGATTCCGTAGTAATTGAATGTCTTGATAAGGCTTTCCGCAGCTCCTGCAACCTCTCTTTTGGCATCGGTATCCTCAATTCTAAGGAAGAATACACCGCCGCTTTGGTGAGCAAGACGTTCGCCAACAAGAGTGGGGAAAAGTCCTCCAAAATGTACAAAGCCCGTGGGGCTGGGTGCAAAACGTGTTACCTTTGCGCCCTCGGGGAGCTGACGTGCGGGGTACATTGCCTCAATCTCCTCGGGAGTTTTGGTTACGTGGGGGAAAAGTAAATTTGCTAAAAGCTTGTAGTCCATATATTTATTATCCTTTCGGTTGTATATCAGAAATAGTATTTAAGATGCTCGGCAGCACGTCTTAATGTAGAGCTTTCTCCGTGTCCGGGATAAAGCCAACGGTTTTCGCTTTCTGCCAGCTTAATCAGTCGCATAAGGGATGCTTTAAGTGAATTTACGTCACCGCCGTATAGGTCATATCTGCCAAAGCCCTGCGAGAAAATCGTGTCACCGGATAAAAGGGAATCGCCCGTATCAAAGCAAACGGAACCCCTTGTGTGACCGGGTGTATGCATTACCTTGATATGCTCTTTTCCAAGGTGAATAATATCTCCTTCGTGGAGCAGAATGTCGGCATCACCGACCGTAAAATCTCTGCCCGTAAATGTGCGATAAGCATTCTTGTCTGCATCGGTGAGCATCTCTGTATCAAGCTCGTGAATATAGATGGGCGCACCGGTGGCAATTCGCAGCTCCTTTGCGCAGAACGTATGATCGAAATGACCGTGTGTCATTAAGATGCCCTTCAAAACAAGTTCTTTTTCTTCGAGCTTTGCAATTATCTTTTTTTCGGAAATTGATGGGTCAACTGCAAATGCCTCTTTTCCGTTGTGAACGATATAGCAATTTGAAGCAAAACCTGTGACGGGCAGAGCAATTATCTCCATATTTCCTCCTAAAATAAGAATAATCATATAATTATAGCACAAAATTTTTAATTTATCAATAGTCATTGACAAAATATATCCCCATTTTTACGTCTTTTCTGCTTAAAAATCAGTCAAAAGGCGAAAATTTGAGAAATGCAGATTAAGATAGCTTGTGGGCAATTTTTCAAAAATCTTCCCACAATCATACTCTATAACCTCTGAAAATGCGATAAATTAAGTAAAAACGGATAAACAATTGTGAAAAATACACAAAAATTGAACATTAATTTCTACATACCGTGTTTATAAATATCAAAAAATCTCTTGAAAAATTGTGAAAAAATGTGTATAATAGTGCTTAAGATGGAAAATAATTGCCCGAAATATTAATTTTGGTTAATAATTTAGCATTTTACATACTAATTTGAAAGGGCTCGGCAAAAGCCGGGCAAGGTAAACTCCTATGCAAAACATTGAAACAAAAAGAATAAGAACCCTGGCGCTCCTCGGCCACAGCGGAAGCGGTAAGACCTCACTTGCTGAGGCGATGCTTCACATAGCAGGTGCGTCCGACAGATTCGGTAACGTTCCCGACGGTACAACCGTTTGCGACTACGATCCCGAAGAAATCAAGCGTGGTTTTTCACTTTCATCAAAGGTAGCTCCCTTTATGTGGAAGAACACAAAAATCAACGTTCTTGACACACCCGGTTTCCTTGACTTCGTAGGCGAAGTTAAGCAGGCACTCAGAGTTGCTGACGCAGCTCTTATTCTCGTTGACGGTAAGGCAGGTATCGAGGTTGGTACCGAGCTTGCGTGGGACTATGCTCAGGAATCAAATCTTCCCACAGCATTCTTCATCAACAAATTTGACGATAATGAAGCAAGATTTGGCAGAGTTCTTGACTCTCTTCACGAAAAATTCGGCAAGAACATTTGTCCTCTCACCATTCCCATGGTAAAAGACGGCAAGGTTCTTGGCGCAATCGACCTTATTAAGCAGGAAGCTCACGTATTCAGCGAAAAAGGACAGCATTCAGTTCAGCCCGTTCCCGCTGAGAACGAAGAGGCAATGGAAAAATACCGTGATATGCTTATGGAAGCAGTTGCTTCTACAAACGAAGATCTTATGATGAAATACTTTGAGGGCGAGGAAATTACTCCTATGGAAGCTCTTAATGCAGTTCACGAGGGTGTTATTCACGGTGAGATAGTTCCCGTACTTTGCGGCGCAGCTACAAAGCTTTGGGGCGTTTGGTCACTCCTCGATGTAATCGACGAATCCTTCCCAAGACACACAGCAAAGGGAAGCGAGCTTCTTGAAAGCGGCGACGAAAAGGAAATCGAAACAGAAGGCGAAACAGCTCTTTTCGTGTTTAAGACAGTATCCGACCCGTTCGTTGGTAAGATGTCCTTCTTCAAGGTAATGAACGGTACACTCAGAAAGGATATGCTCCTTAAAAATACAAGCACCGATACAAATGAAAAGATGGCTCACATCTATATCGTTAAGGGTAAGACTCAGACTGAGGTTGACGTACTTTGCTGCGGCGATATCGGTATGACAGCTAAGCTTGCTAACACAAATACAGGTGACACACTTGCTTGGAACAGCGATATCCACTATGCAAGAACAACATATCCCGAGCCCTTTATGGCTCAGTCAATTTCTCCTCTTTCCAAGGGTGATGAGGATAAGATTTCTCTTGGTATCACAAAGCTTGGTGAAGAAGATAAGACAATCAAGTTCGAGAACAATCCCGAAACACATCAGCTTGTTCTTTACGGTATGGGCGATATGCACATCTCCGTTATCGAAGCAAGGCTCAAATCAAGATTTGGCGTATCCGTTAAGCTCGACCTTCCCAAGATTGCTTACCGTGAAATGATCACAAAGAGAGTTCAGGTTCAGGGTAAACATAAGAAGCAGTCCGGTGGTCACGGTCAGTACGGTGACGTTAAGATCGAATTCTTCCCCGGTGAAGATGAAGGTCTTACATTTACAGAGTCCACTGTTGGCGGCTCCGTTCCCAAGAACTTCCACCCTGCAGTTCAGAAGGGTCTTGAAGATTCTATGAAGCGCGGTGTTTACGGCTATCCCGTAATCAAGCTTGCAGCTAACCTCTTTGACGGTTCTTACCACGACGTTGACTCTAACGAAATGTCCTTTAAGATGGCTGCATCCTTGGCATACAAGGAATGTATGAAGCTCGCTAACCCCGTTCTTCTTGAACCCGTTGGTGATCTTGCAGTTACAGTACCTGAGTCCTACGTTGGTGACGTTATGTCCAACCTCAATAAGAGACGTGGTAGCGTTATGGGTATGGATCCCGCTGCTAAGCGTGGCTACACAACTATCAACGCAACTATTCCCAAGGCTGAAATTCTTGACTATACAATTACTCTCCGTGCTATGACACAGGGTAGAGGTAGCTTCTCCTTCACAGAGACCGGCTATGAGCAGGTTCCTATGAATATCGCTATGAAGATTAAAGAAGAAAACGCAGCTAACGAAGAATAATTCAAACAAAATAAAGCAGGCGGAAAATTCCGCCTGCTTTTTTGTGAAAGCATTGAAATGAAGCAATTTGGAGTTATTTTCTATTGACAATAGCACTTGCAGGTGATAAAATGTAATATCAGAACAATGTAGGAGGAAAATGATATGAGTATCAGATTGTTTTTTGAAGCAATAATTAAATTCACACTTGGAGTTATTCTTGTCGGCGCACTTATTTTTCTTCCTGCGGGGACGTTTTCATTTATTGGCGGTTGGATGCTTATGGCGATGCTCTTTGTTCCAATGTTTTTTGCCGGTGTCATTATGATGATAAGATCTCCCCAACTCCTGGCAAGTCGTCTTGATGCAAAAGAGAAGGAGAAAAAGCAAAATCTGGTTGTCAAGCTCAGCGGACTTATGTTTGTTGCTGGCTTTGTTATTGCGGGACTTGATTATCGTTTTGGTTGGATAAGACTGCCTATTGAGATAAATATCGTTGCATCAATCGTGTTTATTATCGCATATTTGCTTTATGCCGAGGTTCTTCGTGAGAACGCATATCTTTCACGAACAGTAAGGGTTGTAAAAGGGCAAAAGGTGATATCTACCGGGCTATACGGCATAGTGCGTCATCCAATGTATTTTGCAACGGTTTTGCTGTTTTTGTCAATGCCCCTTGTTCTTGGATCGATCATTTCCTTTGCAATATTTTTGGCATACCCATTCATTATCGGTGTAAGAATAAAAAACGAAGAAGAGTTGCTTTCAAAAGAGCTTGAAGGATATGAGGAGTATAAGAAAAAAGTTAAGTTCAGAATGATACCTTTTATTTGGTAAGGAGTATATATGAATTTTTTATTTGACCTTTACGGTACGTTAGCAGATATAAAAACCGACGAAGGGAAGGATTCGCTTTGGTCGGAGTATGCAGTTTTATTGGCTGAAAGTGAAGGAAAAAGAGTGAGGGACGAATATCTTGCGATTTGTAAGGAGTATTCGGATGCTCGCACTCACAAATTCGTTGAATTTGACCTTTTGCTCGTTTTTGAAAGAATGCTTCAAAGCAGGGGCATGGATAAATCAATCGCACCTGAAATTGCACGTAAATTCCGTCTTGCTTCAAGAGAGAAGCTCCGCCTCTTCCCCTATGTGAAGGATATTCTTAAAGGGCTGAAAGAGAGGGGAGCAGGAGTTTATCTTGTTTCAAATGCGCAGGCGTGCTTTACGGTGGATGAGCTTAATGAATTGGGCATTTCTTCCTTGTTTGACGGAATACTCATTTCAAGCGATGCAGGTGTGAAAAAGCCCGATACCAAGATTTTCGATATTGCGTTTGATAAGTTTTCTATTTGTAAAAACGAGTGCGTGTACGTCGGGAACGACCTTCACGACGACGTACTCGGAGCAAGCGGTGCAGGACTTAAAACGGTATATATTGAAACCGAGCAATCGGGCAAATACCCGTCATTGCAGATAACACCCGACTACGTAGTTAATACTCATTTTGAGATGAAGGAATTACTTTTTGAATTAGCGGAAAAATAAAATGATCAGTCAAAAGGATTTCAGAAGAAGGGAAAGAATACTGAACGGGCCAATGGTCGCAACCATTGTGAGTATTTGTGCGCCAATCTTTCTCTATAATATGTTTAACTCGTTTTATGCGATAATCGACGCCGTCGTTGTTTCAAAGATAGATGCAACAAGCGTCAGCGCAGTTTCGTCGCTGTCACAGATACAGCATTTGCTTTCGTCACTCGGTGCGGGACTCTCTGCGGGCGGCGGAATTCTGGTTGCCCGTCATTTTGGCGCGGGTGATACGGAGAAGGCAAGATTTCATTCAAATCAGACAATAGCGCTTGCAACGGTAGTTATTGCAATTTTGCTTGGTGTATGTATTCCTCTTGCGCTTCCGATAATGAGGTTTTCGGGCGTTCCCGAGGAGCTTATTAGCATTGGCACGGGCTATTTTATCGTGCAGATAATAACGCTTGGATTTATGTTTTATAACAGCGTTTTTATGTCGATGCAAAAAGCGAAGGGCAACACTAAAATTATGTTTTGGCTGAATATTCTTGCAATGCTTGTCAAGCTTTCGCTTTCGGTATTGTTTATCTGGGTAATCGGTAAAAGAGATATTGTATGGGTTGCTCTGTCAACGCTTGCGGGACAGATTCTTATGTTTTCAATTCTTTTGTTTATGATGCTGCAAAAGAGCAACGTTTTTATCATAAAATTGAAGGAGTTCAAGCTATCTTTTTCGGTTTGCCGCAGAATTTTGTCAATGTCCTTGCCGATTTTTCTTGGTAAATTTATTTTTTCCTTCGGTAAGGTCAGCATAAACTCAATGTGCAAGGCATATGGACCGCTGGTGGTCGGTGCGCTCGGAGTCTCAAATAACATAAACGGGCTTATTACAACCCCCATAAACTCATTTGAGGAGGGAACCTCCACAATAATCAGCCAGAATCTTGGTGCAAGGAATCATAAACGTGCATTAAAGACGTTCAAATATGCCTTCGTTATGGCAACAACACTCGGCATAATCGGATACGTGCTTGTTCGCTTTGTGTGTCAGGATGCGATAATAAATCTCTATAATCAAAACGAGCACGCAGCCGAAACGGAATTATTCCTCTCACTTATCAAGGATATTCACAGATTTGATTCACTTTCGATCCTTGCGTTGGCTGTAAATTCAGCGGTGCTTGGAATTTTGTACGGATATGGTCAAACTAAGATAACAATGGTGCTGAATATCAGCAGAGTTTTCGTTTTCCGCATACCCGTACTGTGGTATTTGCAAACCTTCCACAAGGAGATAGGGGCTGCCGCTGCGGGCATTTCGATGGGGATAAGCAATATTTGTATTGCCATAACCTCTCTTTGCTGCCTTGGATTTTTCTTGTTGAAATTAAAGAAAAAGGGATACGATAAAGTTGTAAAATAACAAATAAATAACCCCCTCAAAGAAGTGTTACTTGTTTGAGGGGGAGTTTTTATTATTTAGTTAAAGTTAAGCTCGTTGCAAATCTTACCGTCCTCGGTGATTACTGCAAGAACACAGCCTTTAAGGCCCTTTGCGTTCCAGTCGCAAATTGCAAGCTCGACGGTAACGTTGGCTTCGGTTGTATCTTCTTCAAAGAAGGTGTCAAGCCAAGCATACTGTGTTTTACCGCCCGAATAGAGAAGAAATCCGTCAATATAATAGTTGACTGAATAGGTGCTTGTAACCTTGGTGAGTTTTCCGCTTACCACGTAAACGTTGGTAGTAACAAGAGCGCTGTCAGTGAGAGCAAGCACATCTGCCATTGTTGCGTTTTTGATAAATGAATCCGTTGAATAATCAACCTTTCCATAGTAGTTTGTAACAATGGTTGTATTGTCAATACAAATCTGTCCTCCGCCGTCCTTAGTTACGGTGCGAGTGCCTTGAACAACTATCTTATGTCCGATTGCAAGGCCTTCAAAATCACTTGCAACGATTCTTACCGCAATAGCGCCCGTTTCGTCTATAAGATAGAATCCGCTTTGGTTAACAAGAGATGGGCCGATAATACCCACAACGGTAATTTGCTCGCCAACTGCACTGTCTATTGCCTCTTTAACGGTCATACCCTCGCTCGTTACTGGAGCATCAACCGTAATATCAACCGTTCTTGAAGATGTGTATTCACCGTAAGTGGCAGTAATAGTAACCGTTGCATTACCGTTTGCGCCGCAGTTGAAGATGGTTTTTCCGTCCTCTTCGCTGAAATAAACAACGCTTTCGTTGCTTGAAGAATAGGAAATAACAGCATTTTCAAATCCGAGCAATTCGCTTGAAACCTTTGTAACCACTTCAAGCATCGGATTTCCCGTGTAAGAGGGAAGGAACTGATCAACAGCATAGTATTCAAGAATGTGCTCGGGTGCATTTGCTGTATCAAATACAAATCCTTCGTCGATTACTGCAATGGGAAGGAATCTGAAATAACAGTCACTTGAGGTTGACTTTGCATTCATTGGTGAGAGATAAACCGTGCATATTTTTCCGTCAAACTTGTCAAGCCAAGTAAAGTCGGAGCCGTTGCACTGCGTGTAAGTATATGCACCGGTCTTTCCGTCAAGATCATAGAAATAATAGTTAACAAATCCGTTTCCGGGAACCTTTTTAACAAGGGCTGTTGTTTTGTAAGTGGTAGTTGTAACGTTTTCGGTTACGGGAATATTCTTTATTTCCTTTACCGTCTTTGTTTCACACCACGAAAAATCAATCTCGTGTGTTTCGTTGTCGTTATTATAGAGAAGGGCATCTTCAAGCTGGCAGCAGCCCTTATATCCGAATTTTGCTGCATTATTTTGCTCGTCACCGAGTATCCAATATGCCTTTGATCCAAGAACGGTAATCTTGTTACCGATTTGAACCTGACTTGCGATGTCGCCGTCATAAATGTAGATGGAATCTGTTCCGTCGATAACGTAAATGCCGCTTGGCTTCATACCTGTTGCATAAGTTATTCTTGCAACAACGCCGCAAATAAGGATTTTTTCTCCGATTTCGGTTTCACGTGCTTGAAGAACGGTCATTTCCGTATATTCCGATAAGTTAATATCACTCTTGTCGGCTTTTTTGAAGTCGATAAGACGTGCGTTTTTCGCCTGTGGCTCGCCGTTATGTGTGTTAAGAGTGCAGTAGAGAAGAACCTCATCTCCCTTTACGGGCTTGTCATTGAACTGAGGATAGGGAATCGAACCGTCCTCGCTGTAAGTTCCGTAAACGAAAAGCTCGTTTACACCGTCGGTTATTGTCATTTCACCGTAAGTGGGATTGCTGATGCTAACAATAGTACCTCTTACGTAATATCTTTCAGTGGGATTTGCGGAAGAAGTAGCTTTTGCAATCTCAAGTGCCTCGGGAATTGTGATAATATCATAAAGATCTTCCCACTCGTCGATTGGGGGATCGTTATCGTCGGGCTTTTGAGTTGAGCTTGTGGACTCATCGGGCTTTGATGACGTTGTGGGTGTTGTGGTAGGTACTGTTGTCGGCTCGGTGGTCGTTGTGGTAGTAGTTTCCTGTGGTGTCTTACCTTGAAGCTTTGCAATAAATCCTTCAAGATTACAGCTTGCAAGAGTAAAAGCAAGTGTTACAAATACAAGCAAAAGGCAAATGATTCTTCTGAGCTTCATTTCTTAACTCCTTTGAAAAAAATGTTGATATTTGTACTTTCGTACAACTATATTGTATAAGCAACAAGGAGAAAAATCAAGTGCAATTTTTCATTTTTTGTATTTTTGTTTATTTTGCATATACATTCATAGCATTAACTAATAAAAATATAAAAAATCATCCCCGAGGGATAAGCCCTCGGGGATGAAAAAGACATGAAATTTAGGATTTACCTAAACATATATGATTTTATTATTTTGCAGAGTTCTTGAACTGTTCGTTAAGAGCAGAATCTACAAGAACATATTTATCATCGGGAATATTGTTGAATGTATTGTCTGTGAATGTCCAAGTTGTACCTGTAACATCAAGCTCATCATTTCTAAATCCAATAATACCTGTTGCCTTGTTGAGTCCTGTGAAGCTACAATTGGAAACTTCAACGGATTTAACTACACGATCACCGGCAACAAATCTAACGATAGGATATTCACCGTTTACGCCGTCAAATGTGCATCCGTCAATTACAACTTCAATGTTTACCTCGCCTACACCAGCACTCTTTTGCTGATGAACTTGGAGTGCACCTCTGCTGTTCAATCCTGTAAATGTACAATCAACGAGAGATATGGATCTATATGCTGTAATTGCCCAACTGTTTGAAATATTAATAAACTGACAATTTTCAAAGGTTATTTTGTTGTTGGTATCACCTATATCAGCAACAGAAATTTCAGCATCATTGTAGAAAATACAGTTTACAAACTTAACATCTTTTCCGGTGAAATGAGGATTCAATTTTTGTGTGAATATCTTATTTTCAATAACAAATTCACCGGATGCATTTTCTACCAAATATGAATTCAATGCTGTTGAGGAAGTGCTGTTACTAAGTGTCAACAATTCATAACCTGTATCTACACCTTCACCCGTTGCTACACCGGAAATAATAATACCGTTATTAGCAGTTACGTTGTCATGTGTTCCATCAATACCAATAAAGTAACCGTTAAGGTCGATTGTGTAGTTGCCGCTTGCAAATACGTCAAAGTGCTCGGAGTTAGTAATGTTGGTCATTGCAACGTACTTTGTAACACCGGAAATGTAGGATGTACGGTTATCTGTGTAAAGTCCCCACAAAGAAGAAAGTTCTACATCTTCTTCGGGATATACAACACTGTTTTTATCATCTACAAGATACAATTTGTTCTTTTCCAAACTATATGCATAGTGGAATCCACTTGAATATGTATTGTATTTACCTTGGAAACCGTTGTTGTTGAGCGCTGTAATAGCTTCGCCTGCTGTTTTGAAACCGTTAGGAACAGCTGCTGCTTGAAGAGTAGTGTTTGCCTGTGTAATAAACGCCTGGTCGTTTGAAAGTGCAGCTTTCTTCATAAAGCTTGTGTAACCGATAATAGCAACTGTTGCGAGAATAGCTACGATTGCGATAACAACAAGCAATTCAACAAGGGTAAAGCCCTTTTTTGTGTTTTTCATTGTTTTTGTCTCCTTTAATTAATGAAAAATTATTTTGT
>JAZURO010000206.1:0-18701 GCA_045606265.1 Eubacteriales bacterium | reverse complement strand
CCGACTTCTATATCTGTAACATTTACGTCTGAAAAGCGCAAGTCTGTACGAATAGGTAGTACGGCAGTTTCTTTCACCTGTGACAGTCCGTGTACCTCAGATCAGAACATAAATGAAGATACCAATTTAACCAACAGTCATCATAATATTCTGTACAATTAGGTCAACAACACAGCATACAAATCCTGTAAAGGCACCGAATGCCAAGAACAGAATGTAAGCCTGGTCAACCCTGCTATAAAGATCGTGTTCACTAGCACCAATAAAGAACAGAATACATGTACAAACAGCGAAGAGCATTAAACCCGTGAAAAACAGCATATTATCCTCCTAATATTTTAGCATATTCAGAACAGCTTCTTTGCAACGCATGTTCCTAAAACGGAAACAACCATGGGTGAAATAATATCGCATATTATCCACAAAGAACTCATTATTCTTTAGTATGACATAATTGATATCATGGTCATTAACCGTAACACTCACCTTTAGCGGGAAACTTAAGTCCGCCTTTGTATCACAATAAATAATACCAAGATCATCATAAGATCTGATACCATAGTCACAACCCTTATATCTAATTGTGCCCATATATCTGCTCCTACCTGTCATGTTTTCAATGAAAACCTTGCTATCATTCAGATACACATTTTCACTAGCATATGCCACATATTTATTAGCCGAAAATGCTCTATTGAACGCACTTTCCTTCTGTGCTTCGCTAGCTTCAGCGACAAAACCTTGTTCAAGAACCCAGCCATCACCACGCAGGAAATTAGTGTTATCATTTAACCTGTCAGTAATACCAAGTTCAACATAATAAGGGTTCAAAATAGTAACCGGATTACTAATCATATAAACCGGAACGTACCTTACAAACTGTCCATTACCTCTAGCAACAGATGTGTGAATAGAAATGAACTTAGCTATTTCATCAGCACAGTACCTGTTTACCTCGCTTTGGAACTCGTCAAATATCATTCTCTTAACGTCACTAAATTCATGACTATGTTTTTTAATACTGTCCGCACCACTAAGTGCAACCGCATAGCCACAACTCTCTTCATTTAAGAACAATTCATAGTAAGCACCTTTTGCACGGCTTCTAGCAACCATTTCATATCCCGGAAAGAACAAAATTCTAATATCCTTAAAGAACATTTCTGCTACAGAATCAAGTTCATTCTTAAACCGGTAAATAAGCATAAACTTTTCCTTAGCTTTAATAAACCTATTAACAGCTAATCTATTAAAATATGTAGTCTTTCCCGCAGAACGGTTACTGGTGCACATGTAAATCTCAGGTCTTTTGCCGTTCAAATCTTTCAAACTTAATAGTTTAGTACCGTCATAGAATCGTCCCATTCTCGTACCTCATTTTTATTTAAACTTTATCCTCTATAATGATTATATCATGGTATAATAGATATAGCAAGGGAAGGAGGAGAGGGAATGACACCTAATGACATAGTACAAATGGTAACAACAGTGGGATTTCCCATCGCCATGTGTTTGATCCTTGCATGGTATGTAAAGACACGCGACGAAGCACACACAGAACAAATCAACCGTATCACAGAAATGCACAAAGAAGAAGCAAGAACAATGACAGAAGCACTCCAAAATAACACACTTACAGTCCAAAAGCTAGTAGATATTTTGACAAAAGGAGAATGATATGCCTAGACCAGTTAAAGCATATGGAATTGACGTATCCTACCATAACGGAAACTTATCTTTTGGTTCTATGAAACCACGTCCGGATTTCGTAATTATCCGTGTAGGATATGGCACAACTCTTGACAAAAAGGCTGAATCATACAGGTTACAGCTTGAAAATCTTGACATTCCATATGGTGTCTATCTCTACTCGTATGCTTTGAACGTCGAACAGGCTAAATCTGAAGCGCATTTCGTCCTCAATGTTATCAAAAATTGGGACGTCAGAGTTGGTGTGTGGTTCGACATGGAAGATGCTGATGGTTATAAAGCAAATCGTGGCATTACATCAGCCAAAATTATCACGGATATGTGTTCTACATTCTGTTCCATCGTTGAAGGTGCAGGATATTACTGCGGTATCTATGCAAGTAAATCATGGTTCGGAACAAAAATTATCGGTCTGGAAAGATACGATAGATGGGTTGCATGGTGGGGTACACCTAATGATGGTGTTAAGCGAACCGACACCTCAGATATGGGTACAATGCAACAGTATTCATCCACCAACGGCACAATGGACCGGAACTGTACATTTATTGACTTAAGTATCTACAATGTACAACCTCCAAAATCGTACAAAAGTATTGATGAATATGCCGTAGAAGTGTGGCAGGGCAAATATGGAAATGGTTCTGCTCGGAAAAAGGCTCTTGCGGATACTCCTTATGGGTACAACGCTATTCAAAAAAGAGTCGCCGAATTAGGTAAAGTTGCACAGGCAGTATGGAGTGGCGCATACGGTAATGGTGCAGAGCGTGTCACACGATTAGCTAACGCAGGATATGACCCAGATATTGTACAGAGGATCGTAAATATCATTCCACACTAATAAGTGAGGTATAACATGTCTTTTACTCCAAGATTAACAGCACCATCTAGCACAGATTTACGTTGGATTCAAGTAAATAGTGGTGGTTATAATCAATGTATTTATGGTTCTAGCGGTGCACCTTCTGTTCTTCCTAACTGTACAGGTTATGTTCACGGTAGGTGCATGGAAATCGCAGGCATAACTACAGATAACATGGGTTTATCGTTCAACAATGCAATAACATACTACACAAACTCTTCATCTGATTGGGTACAGTCACAAGATCCATCCTTAGGTGCTATTGTATGCTATTATACAAACAACACAAGTGACGGTCACCCTGGTCATGTTGCAATAGTTGAACAGATCATAGATAACGACACTATTGTTGTATCAGAATCACACTATGGTGGTGCAAGATTTGCAGTAGAAACTTGTTATAGAAGGTATGGATGGCGTCCAACTAGTGGATGGAATGTTTCACCACAGGGTTTCTTAAAGAACCCATACGTTACACCAACACCGCCTCCACCTGTACCTCCCGGACCTCACAAACCTATGTCAACTTTGATGAAATTTATGGCTCTGAACAATCTCAAAATTAAATGCCACCGTTAATCGAAAGGAAAACAATATGGCTGTACGCTCAAAAGACGAACTGATGGATAGAGTTAACTCAATTCTCGGTGACAGAACAGACGATGATGCATTAAATTTCATGGCAGATATCACAGACACAATTAACAGTCTTGATAACCATGAAGGTATGTACACACAGGAACAGTATGACGCACTGGATGCATCATGGCGACAGAAGTATAAAGACAGATTCTTCAAAGGATCTGCAAATGATGACGAAAACTTCAAAGACAACAGCAATCCTAACAGTAACAAAGAAAAAACGGACGCTGAGTCCATCACTATTGAAGATTTATTCAAAACATCTTAATAAAGAAAGGAGGCATATATGCCTACAAGACCGATGAGAGTTACACTTAGTAACAGCTCAGTAGATGTGCTTAATGCCATCAGAAATTCTGCTTCTCAGAACTATCAGGATCACATTCCCTATGCTACACCTGATGCTGAAGTTATCCGTACAATCGGTGCAATCATTATGGATCAGCCACAGCTTCAGAATGAGTTCCTCTCTGCACTGATTAACCGTATCGGACGTGTACTGATTTCCAGTAGAATGTGGGACAACCCCCTCGCCATGTTTAAACTTGGTAAACTGGACTTTGGTGAAATCGTTGAAGACGTATTTGTTGAGATTGCAAAACCTCACCAGTATGACCCGGAATGGGCAGAAACACACGTTGAACAGAGAGAAATCCCTGACGTAAAATCTGCATTCTACATCCTCAATTACGAAAAATTCTACAAGAGAACTATTCAGGAACATGACCTGCGTAAAGCGTTCCTTTCCATTAATGGTGTCACAGACCTTATCTCCAAGATTGTAGAATCTATGTACACAGGTGCTTCATATGATGAGTTCCTCACTATGAAATACCTGCTTGCTAGACGTATTCTGAATGGACAGATTCCGGTTGTATCTGTTACAGCAGGTTCTACACGCAAGGACACCATGACAAACCTTGCTACAGAAGCAAAAGCAGTTTCCAACGAAATGACCTTCCTCAACACAAAATATAACATCGTTGGTGTTCACAATTTTGCGCCCAAAAATGAACAGTATCTGTTCATGAACGCTCAGAATGATGCCGCTATGGACGTTGAAGTTCTTGCATCTGCATTCAACATGACAAAGGCAGAATTTATGGGACACAGAGTGCTTCTTGATTCCTTCGCTATTGAAGACACAGAAAGACTTGATGAACTGTTTGGTGGTCAGTCCACATATGTACAGATTACTGAAGCACAGAACACATACCTTGAAGGTATTCTTGCTGTTCTTGTTGACGAATCCTTCTTCAAAGTCATTGACGTTATTGACACCGCAAACTCCCGCTACAATGAAGAGGGTCTGTACCGTAATTACTGGTACCATGTTTCCAAGGCATTTGCAACATCTCCGTTCGCAAACTGCGCTCTCTTCTCTTCTGCAACATACACAGTCACAAGTGTTACACTTTCACCGGATAGTGCATCCATTGCTGTAGGTGGTTCTGTTACAATTACCCCTACCGTTGTGGCTAGTGCAGGCGCAGATCAGACTGTAACATTTACATCAAGCGCTCCGACAGTTGCTACAGTTGACAGCTTCGGTGTTGTACGTGGTATCAGTGCAGGTTCTGCAACAATTACTGCAACATCTAATCTTGACAGTACAAAGACAGATACTGCATCTATCACCGTAACGTCGGGGGAATAACAGGCACTACTGCGGTGGTAGGTAGTGCCATTGTTGGTACTGATTATACCGGATAAAAATCCACAGAAAGGAGCATAATTTGTATGAGTTACGAACCTAAAACATGGGTAACCGGAGAGGTTATTACTGCATCTGATCTCAACCACATGGAAAACGCTATTGGTTCCTTTTATGTGACTATTGACACGTCAGGCGCTTCAACTGTTTTATCAGCATCATATAATGAAATTTTAAGTGAAATTTCTAAAGGTAAGTTGTGCGTATATATGAACGGAAATGGCGTAATGCATTATTTGAGTCAGCTTGTTGAGATTGAGGGAAGTTATACTGCATCGTTTTCCGATATAGGTGGTTCATCCGTACTTGAATTTGGTGCAGTATCGGCTGATGAAAATATGACTGAAGCAACCACTTAATCATTAGAATTATCCAAGGGCGGTGGAAAAATCTGCCGCCCTTCTTTCCAAAAATTAAGGAGAAAATATGACATATATTGTACCCAACTCAAAGGTATACATCCTTAAAGGAATCCCAATCACAAATAACTACAAAGACACACTATATTTTGCAAACAGAACCGAACAATACAATTACTTCTTTGGTCAGTCAACGCAAGCACTCAGATTCACAGAATTATCCTATATAAGAGTAAATGCATCACAATTAAAATTAGAAGCAAGAGCAGATCAGCTGTACAACGCTAACTATCTTATGTTCCAAAATACAAGTTTCGGAGACAAATGGTTCTATGCTTTTATTACAAAAGTTGAATACATTAACAACGAAACTACACTTGTAACATTTGAAATTGATAGGATTCAGACATGGTGGTTTGACTTAACATTAAAACCCTGTATGGTACTGCGCCAACACGCAGTGAATGACGGTGTGTATGTAAATTGTGAACCGGAAAGTTTCTCAGATTTTGCATATTATACGCACTGGGAAAGTAACTTGCTTAACGATTCTGATACAGCTATTTGTTACATTACTGTTACCACAGGACATTTCCAGGGTGACTTAGAAACTAACCCCTGGGTGACTGCTACACCGAAAGTTGTTGATGGAGTTTATACAACACTTGAAGTCATTCCTTGGAGGAATACTAGCGCAGGTAGAAGCGCATTAGAATCTTATCTTACCGCTATTATTCATGGCGGTCATGAGGATGATATTATTGCAGTATACATTGGTCCAAAGGTTGTAGGTCAATTCCTTACAGATACACCTGCTCACGGTACAAGGACATTCTCAAAAGCTACGCTTCGTGCAAATGCTTTTCAGGGATACGTTCCACGAAACAATAAAATATACAACTATCCATTTTGCAAACTTATTATGGAAAAAGGCGGAGGACAGCAGGAATATGCATTAGAGGATTTCAGAGATGGAATTACAGATGCACAGGTAGCAGATATATCATTTGAGTATAACGCTATTGCTACCCCCGCTCCACAAGTTATTGCATACCCTGTAAATTATAGAGGTGCAGGACATGACTATAATGAAGGTATGGATATTGCAGAATTTCCGCAAGCACCTATTAAAGGTGATGCGTTCCAAATGTGGATGGTTCAGAACGCAGGTGGTTACATTGCTAACTTACTAGGTGCAGTAACAAACTTCGGTGTTTCGTCAGTTCGCGGTGACTCAGTTGGTAGATTTATTGACATAAGACAGGGCATTCAGCAGTTAGCAAATATTGCAGGTCAAGCGTGGAATGCTTCAAAAATGCCGGATAACGTTTCGGGTTTAGGCAGACCAAACATTCTTGCAAATATGGGTGTAAACACATACTGGCTTAAGTGCAAATCCTTGTCCTATTGGCAGGCTAGGCAAATTGATACATACTTTGATATGTTTGGCTACCAAGAAAACCACGTATTTGTTCCTAACATCCACGCAAGACAGCGCTGGACTTATGTACAGACTGGTGGTTGCACTATTACAGGAAATGCACCTGCTGAAGATATTGCCTTCATTGAACAAAAGTTTGATAATGGCATTACTTGGTGGGTAAATGCTTCCGAAGTTGGAAACTACAATTTAACTAACCCCACCCTTTAAGAGAGGTATTTAAATGGCTAGAAATAGACGTAATAAATCTCTGAGTGATGATGAATTTTGGAGGTCAGCATTTAGCAAATCTACCTTGTACACTATGTTCTATAACCGCATCGTAGATTTATGTCTTTCAAGGTTCGAATATAAAAATCTTCCTGACACCATTGACCCAAGATTTATTGAACTTGCGTTGCTTGGTGACGGCATGGCTGTGTACTTCAATGATGAGGTAGTTGGTAATCTTTGTCTGCGAGTCATGGCACAAGGGCCGATTGGATTATATGACATTCCGGAGAGAAGAACAGCGTACGCTAATAACGGTTACAGAAAAGAACTTACCGAAGAAGATTCTGTTATGGTTTACAATAACTATACACGAACACCTTCTACAATGCATATCGCAAACTATGCAAACAGATTAGCGGAACTGGAAATGACAATCAGTGTAAACATAAAAGCACAAAAAACACCACTTCTTATTACAGCTAATGAACGTGAACGCTATTCAATGTTACAGACTTACATGAAATATAGTGGAGACCAACCAGTCATTTTTGGAACAAAATCTTTTGATCCTAATTCTTTCAATGTACTGAAAACTGATGCCCCCTATGTATCGGATAAGCTGTATCAACTTAAAACAGATACTTGGAACGAAATGCTTACATGGCTTGGTATTTCCAACGTATCAATTACTAAGAAAGAGCGGTTGATTACTGATGAGGTTAACCGTTCACAGGGTGGGACTATTGCATCAAGGCTTTCTGGTCTTGAAGCGCGCAGGGATGCTATAGAAAAGATTAACAGAATGTTCAATCAGAATATCGAGGTTATCATGCGTGAAGAATTAGATACTACCCTGCCTACAGAACCATATTTGGAAGATACCGGTTCTGAAAAGGATGGTGATTCTGATGAGTAAATATACAACGGAATTGCGATATATCTGTGAGTCACTTGCAGGTAAAACTGAATCAGTTGGTTATAACTCAGTTGCAGACGTAATCAGTACAGCTAGACCATTGATTTTCAACTTCCCCTACCCTATCTTTGATCCAACACATAAGGCGGAGTTGGAAACGAAAATCCTGAAGCATTATTACGGTCAGGAAATTGGTTTAGAAACCTACGGTCTGTGGCACTTGGAACTGGACAAACGCATGAACGAAATCATGCCATTCTATAACGAACTGTATAGATTAGCTTCGCTTGAATATAACCCATTAGAGGATGTTGACTACACCAAAACGCATGAAGGAAGTCATACGGAAGGTGAAACTGAAACAGTACAGAATACAGATGAAGGCAATAGCACAAGAACAGTATCAAGTACAGAAACAGGAACAGCACAGGGAACTACAACAAATACATCACTCGGAAGGTCACTCTTTAGCGATACTCCCCAGGGTAAAGTTAACGATGCTGACGTAGAAGGAAATGCATATCTTACGAACGTAACCAAGGACACAAATGATGGTACAGAAACAGACTCTAGGTCCAGTTCAAGGACTGTATCGACTTCCGATTCAACAGAGTTCGAAGACGAGCGCAACATTTCTAAACAGAATGACCGTGAAGGTGAGAACGAGTTCACAGAAACCATGAAAGGTAAGGTTGGTACATATAGTTATGGAAAACTTATCAAGGATGCACGTGAACAGATCATGAATGTTGACATGATGATCGTCGATGAACTGCAAGACTTATTCATGCTTATTTGGTAAAGGAGAATAAACTATGAGTGCAAATTTTACTCCGTCACAGTCGGCAATTAAAGACTTAAAACCTTTCCGGTTTTGGTGTCAGAAGGTTCTGCCTACAGTGTACGATGATTCTCTCAGTTATTATGAATTGCTTACAAAAGTTGTTAACTATCTGAACGATACTATTGACAACGTTGAAGCATTGAATGATAACGTACAGAATATTTATGATGCCTACATTCTTTTGCAGAATTATGTTAATGATTATTTTGACAATAACCTTCCTCAGTTGGTTTCAGACAAACTGGATGAAATGGCTGAAAATGGAACACTGACTGCATTGATTAAGGCATACATTGACCCTTATTTCGATGAAAAGAGTGCTGAAATTGAAGAATCATTTGACGCTCAGAATGACAGAATTGATGAAGCTATTTCTGATCAGAATGATGTACTCAGCGCACAGACAAACAGTATCAATCAGCTTACATCTAGGATGGACGCTTTCGTTAATCAGCATAGTGGGCTTTCCGGTGAAACACTGCTGTACGATGGGAGTGGTACACCTGCGTATACAACAGGTTCATATCTTTCGCTCTCAGATGCTTTAGCAAATTATAAATATCTTAGATTTGTTTGGAAGCATAGAGGTGAAGTGTGCGTACAGGATTTTGAGATTAATACTGAAGAAACTCCTGCACAGAACTACAATTTAAGAGACACAATCAGTGGTCCTGCGGTTCAGCCTAGTGGTGTAGCAACGTGGGAAATGTGCAATATTGTTGTTATCAATGCTACTGATGCTAACACAAATGAATTAGAAATCGGACGTGCAACTGTGATTGATAATAGCGGATATAATGACGGACCCGTTGACGGGAACATGAACACAGGTATTCTCAAGGTTATTGGTATTAAAGACGTATCTGACACCGAAGTTGTTGATGCACGTGTTGGTGCTGATGGTACAATCTACTCAAATCTTGAAGAAAGGCTGAATGCTGAAAACTCAGAGTTAAAGAACACCTTAACAAAAGTAAGCAAACAGATTAATGTAGATACCGGTACAATAGAAAGCGATATGACAAGCCAATATAATGAAAATGGCTATATTATGTTGGCTGTAGGTGTTGGAAATGCTGTAGATATTGAAAACCCAGTACCTTCATCTCAAAGAAACTGGATTGTTGTACCTTGTAACAGTGGGGACTATTTTGTTGTAACAGGTACAGGTGGTGCAAATCCTAGAATCTGGGGGTTGCTTGACTCAAATAAAACACTGCTGTCTGTAGCACAGCAGGAACATGTATCAACTGGTGAACGTGTTGATGTTACAGAAGACGGCTATTTTGTATCAAACGTAGCAAAAAACTATACATATAGCTTGACATATTACACAGAAGGCACTGAAAAGGTTTTACTTTCAAACGTAAAAGCATATGGCGCTGTAGGCGATGGTATAACTGACGATACCACAGCCATTAATACAGCACTGTCTGCTGTAGCAGGCGGTGTTCTCTTTATTCCTAAAGGAACATATAAAATCAGCGGAACAATTAACATTCCAAGCGGTACACATGTAATCGGTGAAGGTGCTGACAGTGTTCTACAGGTTGCAGACAGTTACAGCTTAACTCCTTACACATGGAGAGCTGACAGCAGTAGCGCATATTTAAATCGTTATCCAGTAATCATTACTGATGCAGATTCAGACAGTTGTGTTATTGAAGGGTTAATGCTGATCGGACAATCAAGTGCATTTGTGGATGAAAATGAAGATGGGTTCTGTATCAGAGGAACAAAGCATATTATCCGCAACGTCAGAGTGACTAAAATAAACTATTTCCCCGATGACTTTAGTGGTAGAAACTGCATCACACCTGCATGGGGAATCACGGCAATCTTTGCAGACAATGTTCTGATTGAAAACTGCTATGTTGATGAGTGTGGATATGAGTGTATTGGTGTTGAAGCATCAGATAATGTAACAGTCATGAATTGTAAAACTGGCATTGCAAATCAAACTAGTATTCAGATTCACAGAAGTACGCACCATTGCAAAATTGTGGGATGCACAATGCTGAAATCATCATCATGTATGACAATGGATGCTGACCCGTCTTATGAAATGACAGACATTCACATTGATAATAACTATATCCAAGGTGTTGTTAACTTTGTAGCAGGGGGTGAAAATTCAATCTTTATCAACAATAACTACATTGGTAGCGGTGTTAACTGTAATAATACAGCATACAGAAATTCATTATTCCTCAGAGGAAACCGTATTGGTAACAGGGTTGGAACGTATCACGATAATGCAATTATTACTGATAACATTATCAACGTAGATACAGGATATTATATGATTATTCATCACGGCAATAAATCTGTTGTCCAGAACAATCTTGGTATCGGAACAGTAACAGATATAACAGTACAGACACATGAGTAAAATTTACCTTTAACTCACAGTTTACAACTTAAGGCAAATAGTACAATCACAAATAAAAAGACCCTGTGAATTAACACAGGGTTTTATTTTGGTCAACTTTCTTTAATATGGTTTATAATCGTTTTTAAAGCACTATTATGATAAATAATCTCATCCATTGAATGCCCCTCCGTAACAGAATGGTAATACTGCGATTCAATCCATTTAATTAATTCTTCTTTATTAATTGTATCAGAATCTTCTACCCATATACTCATTGATATATCATATCTTTTACTCATTTTTACCTCATTTCATACGGTGTCTCCACAAGAAGAATCCCACCTTTGATTCTCTTAGGATTCAATTTCCCCGGTACACTCAAACCAATCTTAAAATCCTCTAGTGTTCTAGGTTCTTTAATAAACTCCAATTCATTCCTCTTATACTTTTCACCCTTCACTGGCTCACGTGTTGTCAATGAAAGATTCAAAAGATGTTTGCATCTGTCCGGCATACCTGCACACTTAATATTATAATATGGCTCGTCAATTTCCTCACCGTCTTCGTGCGTGACATGTTCAATGTATGTTTTCTGTCTAGTGAAAATTGCGGTATCCCAATAGGATTCCAGTTTCCAGTTACAGAAGTTCACAGGGTGAACCGGAACGTTGCGAAGTTCTTCAGGTTCTAAGTCACAGTGTATACTGTCTGTGTCTGCATAAATGAACCCTCGGCTGTATGGACCGTGGTAGTTGGCTTGAGCAGCACGTATTGTGAAATTGCGTGCATAGGCTGTGATAGCTGAACCTACAGGAATGTACCCAGGGGTTTTGTCCTTGGCTTCTGCACGAACAAAGCCTACAGTGCCGTCTTCTTTTAGGAAAGCTAGTTTAAATGTGCTGTCCATATTTGCCGCCATTTTACCGTAGAGATTGTTTAAGAACAACTTTGCCAGTGTACGTCTTGCACCTTTACTGGTTACTTTAATTTCACGCCATTTGTTGATGTAATCGTCGAAGATTCCTGTTTCGGCATGAAAGTAACATCCATCTAGGATTTCAAAGTCAACTGTATCATAGTGTTCTTGAAATAGTTTAAATTCTGTTTGTGTCATTGTTAGTGTTACTGATGCTTCTTGTATGTTTCCTTCTTTGTCTTCATAGTGCGTGTAAGATTGCCCATTAAATTTTATATCAGAGGACTCCAAGGATTCTGTTCCTTTGTAAAACATTGAGTTTCTGATGTGTACAAATGGTAACATATTATGTTTAATATAGAAGCGCGTTTTGAATCGTACAAAATAGAATTTATCTTGTGCTATAGCTTCTACAGGAATATAGTTACCACTCCAAAACGTTGGGCGACCTACAGGATACCGATTACCGGATTCACTGTGCATCATTGATGGGTACAAACTGTTTACATCCGCTGTCAGTCCATGTTTGAATACTTTGTTCTGCTTCTGTGGTACTACATAGCACCAACCACCATAGTATGATTTGCGGACGTAATCTCCCGCATTATCCATTCCATAAATGCCAGGGTCTATTGGTATTTCATAGAGGTTGGGGAATAGTCTATCATAGGTGTCAGAACCAATGATATTCTTGTACTCTTTCAGACAACATGAACCGATTGTTAATGCGTCATGTCCTTCACTGTACATTAGTTCCAAGGCTTCCTTAACTACGAGTACATCGTTTGCTATATATTCCTGTTCCTCTTTTGTGATGGTACAACCTGCATAACGTATACCTTCATATTCCATATCTAGTTTACGGTGTTTTGTACCGAAGGATTGCCCTATTTGTTTAACTGAGAATGGAAGAAGTTTTAGAGAATCTCGTAACTCTATTATGTGGTTGTTTATTTTGATTTTGATTGAATACCATTGTCCCATATCGGAGATAATATATTTGAAGGATTTGTTTGGCATTCTAATATCTTTATCAGCGTCCGGAGATTGACACTTTTCGCCTTTTAAAGTTTCTTCAATGAATGTGTCAATATCTGTGTATGCCTGTTTGTATCCTTCGTTTAATAGGAAGTCAATCCAAAATGAACCATCAAATTTAAGATTGTGATAATAAACCCTGATATTTCCTAGCTTCTTCATAGCTTCAAATGTTTCGTCTATTGAATGATAGATTTGCACATCTTCGCTATAGAATGGTACTAATGCTGATGCCCATACTTCGGTATGTGTTTGTCCGGAATATACGGTTGTTTCAAAGTCACCAACGTAACATGTAAATTTACGTTGTTTGGACATATGATTTTAATACTCAAAGTTTCCTTCGTCGTAATCTTCCTCAGATTCATAATCCATATCTGCTCCTAAAGATTCCAAAAGGCTTTCAAAATAATATAGATATGCACCGTAACCACCTGCTCTATACATGAAGTCTACTGAATGAAAATCACCGGATGAGTTTGTGTATGATAATGCCCTTTCAACAGCCCCAGGATTTTCACTGTGGAGCGATTCTAATTTTGCTTTAATCTGATCAGCGTTTGCTCTTACTCTTTCGTCATGCTTGGTGTTTTTACCGTGCTTTGGGTCACCCATGTAGGATGACATAATGTTTAATTCTTCGATTGCACGTTTGTATGCTAATTTGCCTACGTCTTCTGTTGACATTATGCGTACATAATTTGCATCTTCTGACTTAGGTTTCTTAGCGTACTTTGGGCGTTCAATGATTTCACCAGTTTCGGTGTCCATGTAATAGGAATATTGATCAAAATCAACATCTGTAGGCTCAATATATTCACCTGATCTAGGGTCAAAAACTTTTCCTTCTATTTCATCATAATATGGCTCAGGCTTAATAGAAGAATAATCCTTAAAGTCGTCACCTGTGTCCACATAATCAATGAAATAATCACCGTTTTCATCAACGTAATCTGATTCTACTGGCTTAATATAATTAGCATCATATAAATATTGCAGGTACTCTTTTTCTTTCTTTTCTTTTGCTTCTCTTTCTAATCTATTTATACTCTTTTGACGCTGTGCTTTGTATTCTTTATCTTGCTTAGTTGCAACTGCTTTTGCACCTGCTCTTCTTCGCTCAAAACCCCTAGCACGTTTACCACTAACACGTTCAAGTGTTTGTACATATTCACCTGTAATATCACGCTTTGTAACGAGTTCAATTTTTGTTGATAGTTCGTATCGCTGTGTGTTTAATTTATTAAGCTGATTTATGTAAGATTGTTTTATCTTTCCTTCGGGTATTGCCGGTATAACAATATCAGAAACGTCATAACCACGTTTTGCTAAACGGCGTACATTCTGTTGCAAATTTCGTCTAGCTTTTGTATACTCAGCTTTCAAAACCTTTTGTGATTTATAAGCCATAGTTTACCTCCTAAGTCAAGAAAACCCCACGGATTATTAGTCCGTAGGGTTTCATATTAGGCTATGCTATTGTTTGTGCTTTTGTTTATGCCAGTGAGCAGGTAACGAAGTTACGTCCTGCAAAGTTTTTGGACGGAAGCTGGTACACCTTGATACCCCAACCTTCGGCAGGCATTTCTTCAGACTGGAGATCATCCCAAATGTCACAGAATGAGTTGAAGAATGCAGAGGAACCAGTGACATACTTCTCACCGTTTGCACCGATCAGCAGATACTGTTCGTAGTCCTTATCGTCAGACTTCTCATTGTGGATTGCAAGGACTGCATAACCTGCGATGTTAACTGTTACAGCGCCATCACGGGAGATTGCTTCAAGGCTCAGTGCATCTCTTGTGTCCTTCATCTTGATTTTTTCCTGTGTTGTGAGTTCACGGCTTGCTTCGATGATTGTTGCAGAATAGGTTCTTGTGTTGTTAGCTGTTGACATTTTATTTTCCTCCTATTGTCATTTGCTTGTGCTATCATTTATTTCACGGATAGCTAAGATTTTACCTTTGTGTAGAAATTCTACTTCGGATTGAAGAACAAATGCTTCCATGTATTTATGGTCCTCTATTTCAAGAACTCTTATACCATCCTTTTCGGCTATTTCTCTACATTTTTGAAGCATTTTCTTTGGCTCTGATACGATTCTCTGAAGGTCAATTACAATCCCACAAATCGTACCAGTTGTTGTGTGGAAACACTTACAAGTACAGCGTGTAAACACGATGTGCCTTGTTACCTGTGGCGGTCTAGCCATACATAATTTTCACCTCCTTTCATGTCACCTTTTATTTGAATGTTCTATCATTAAGAAGCCTATCAATGATAGCATCTTCGGTTATAGGAATATCATCTAAATTGTGTACACCTGTTTCTACAAGCCCATTATATTCAATCATTACTGCGCTATCAATGAACTTTCTTTCATTCCAATCGTACACATATCCGTAGAATAACTGTGAAGGGTTTTTATCTGTTAATGTTAACATTTTATCGACAGCGAATTTCTGCGCGCTTCTTTTTGTTTTTGCAGTGTGTACAACAAGGACTTGATCCTCGTAATCTGCAATTACAGATAAATAAATTTTACTTCTTTCATTCATGTTTGGTAAACCTCATGCTGTGAAGATGTTTACCTGTGCGCCAATGCGAGGATCATCCTCATCATCTTCATCGTCATCTGTGAACTTCATACCAGCAAACAGATTACGCATTACCAGATCTCTTGTGAGTTCTACCTCTGTAATATCAGGGTAGGTTTCTGTGCTAACCTCTACGAGGAACTCGTCAACAGTGTTTGTAGTAAAACCGAGAATAACCTTGTTCTCTTCTGTATCAAATACATATGCGGTAACCTTATCTTTAAGATTTTCCTCTTCAGCGATTGAAAGCATGTTAACGATTGCGTCCATCTGTGCAATCAGTTTGTGTGAAGAAACCATTGAATAGCGGATACCGTTGTTGTTGTCAAGAACGAAACCAAGATAGAATTTAGGTGTTGTCACAGTTTTTTCTTCCTTTCCTTGCTTTTATTTGCAAAATTCTGTGCTATACATTTTTGGTGACTGTAAGAATGTGTGAACCATGAACGGCGTATTTTCAGGTTTTGTGAAGTAATTTGTTCCGCCTGTATAGTCGCCAACCTTGCGTGCGTAGCGGACCAAGAATTTGTTATCACAATGAGGATTATAGAAGCATTCAGAAGTGACATATACAGTTAATTCTAATTCCTCATTTGTGATGAAACCTGAATAATACTTGCGTCCTCTTGGATCCTGGAATGTACGGAGATTGACCGTATAATTTCCAAGTTTGTTAAGTGTTTCTGTGAACTTCTTCTTCGAGTACATTGACATTTGCTTTTTCCTTTCCTATTGCTATTACTTTTGCTGTCCAATCTTCGACGAGATATAAGTCACGGAAGTACCACACGGTTGGTGCTTTTATAGACAGGATTCCGTATGATTCCAGGCGTTTACAGGAACGATTTATTTCCGAACTATAAGAATCTTGGAAACCCATGTCGTGACACAGCTGTGTATATGTACCGTTATAGTGGTACTCCCGTTCATGTAAGAACATGATGATTTTTTGGTCTATGCTTTTCAGCTTTGTGTACCCCACCATGAAGGCATAAGCTGTTTCACTATCTAGTGCATTAACGTACACCCTTTCCATCTTTACTCTCCACATAATCGGAGATTATCCGCATAACTGTGTAGTTAAGATTTTCACTATCTACTACAACAACCTGCCGTTCAGTATTTGCAAGTCTTCCCATCCAATGGCTGTCTAACGGAGTACAGAACTCTCGACAGAATTTTGTTATCTGTTTTGCCGTGGTCCGTGAATATGTGCCTGTACAGAATACTCCAAAGATTGTATCATCTACGATAAATCCTGCGACGATTGTATTGTAGGATTTGAGGATTACAATGTACCATTCTTCGTAGGCTGAAGGATCATATTTGAGGATACCGACTTTACAATTTGCGTGGGGCATTGACTTCATGTTGTACCACATGATGAACCCCTGTTGATCACGGATAATCTGATTGATTGTTCTTGTTGATACTGCGTACATGTTCATGATTTTTTCCTTTCTTGCTATTGTTTGTGCTATTATTTTTCATTGTTTTTAAATACCCCGCCCTGCTTCAAGGGAGATATTTTTCAAGGGATTTTGTGATTTATAGGGCGTGATATTTTCCAAGATTTGAGAGTTGAATTTTCGCATGGTCCACCACCGGAGCGGCGAAAATTTCCTCGTGAAGTTTTTCACGATTTGACCAGCGGTCGGGGTACAGGGGTTGGTGGATTTTTTCCACCGTTGCCCCTGTCAACCGTACAAGGTTGGGCGGGTAAACCGCCATTCCTTGTACTATTTGTTTAGTTCACTCTGTTCATACTGTGTTAGTCTAATATGTATATGCCATCCGTTTTCATCGTTTGTACGGAGTGTATATCTGAACTTGTACCCAAGAATACAGTTCAGATTTTCCAATGCTTCTACAACCTCATAAGGTGCTGTACCAGCCTCAAATTGTTCGTCAAGCATTGTAACTGTATAATCCCCATCAGCATACATGCTTATCATTTCATCAGCGATAAGCTTTGTGATATCATCCATATCAGAATATTCATGTACAATTGTGAGGATTCTATCTATTTTTACAAATTTGTCTGTCATTGTTTTTACCTTCCTTTTTGCTTTTGTTTGTGAGAAGGGTGGTATATTTCAACCACCCTTCCTGTTTCACTTGTCTTTGAATACCTGTATCAGTTCAATAAGTACTATCATGACACAGGTGATAGAGTATATATACATAAATGACTGTGCCATGTTTTACCTTTACCCTTCTGTTTCTTCTGTGTTGTAGGGCTGCCTTGTTTCGGGATTGAGCGGTACAGCTTTTGCGATGAATTTTTCTTTTGTTGTACCTCTCAACTCCTCACGTGTTTCACAACCTGTGACCATGAGCGCTTTAACAGTTGCACTTTCAATTTTCTTTCTGATTTGTGCAAGCTGTTTTTCGCCATCCAGTTTGTCAAAACCTGTGTCCATTGGCACTTGTGTAAAAGTCAATTCTTTCTTTTCAAGATCGAAAATCTGTACAGTTGCCACACATGCTTTGAGCGTTCGTGTGATGAGATCCCGCCTAGAATCTGTTTCTTCAAGCTTTGAAGAGATTTTGTAGAAATCTTCATCGGTCATTCCGTACAATGCGGAAACTGCTGTTTCCTTGAGGATTGCAATTGCGCTTGCGTCAACTTTATTACGGATTGCTTTAAGCTTGTTGTCATCTGTCATATCCTTGGCAAATGCAATTGCTACATTTTTGACTGTTACACAGTCATTAACATCGACAGCGATTTTTGGTGTGTTGTCTGTGTATCCTTTTGATACAAGCTTTGTAGAGTCTACTGTCATAATTGTTACGATGTTAGAGTTGATAGTGCTTGTTACGTTGTAAGTGCGTGCCATAATTTTTTCCTCTTTCTTTCTAACCTTTTGTCATAGTTGTACTTTTCACATGTATAACGGCGTGCTGAATCGTACGGAGGTTTTACCGTTTCGACACGCTAACTATGCGGGTTATAAGGTGACCGACCGCCCTTGGGCTTTTTTTTTTATTATACTGCGTATTTCATAAATGTCAATAGTAAAATTCAAAAAGTCGGAGGCCAAGCGGTCTTAGGAAGACAAATTATTGTGC
>JAZURO010000205.1:0-8018 GCA_045606265.1 Eubacteriales bacterium | reverse complement strand
TGCGGAAAATACGCCTCCCGAATACGTGAAGGATCACGCATCCCCGTGATGCAAAGAAAAAGGAGGAAGGGTGGCCATGACTTTCAAGATCGGTAACATAATTGCGCTGCTTCTCTGCGCAGGGCTTCTTGCCTCCTGCGGTGTGGGAGGACCGTCGGTATCCGATGATACGGACAGCGGTACGGTAACGGATTCTGTATCCGTATCGGGAACCGAAGCGGTATCGGAAACAGAAACGGAAACAGAAACGGAAACAGAAACAGAACCCGAAACAGAACCTGAAACAGAAACGGAAACAGAAACGGAAAAAGAAACGGAAACAGAAACGGAAACAGAACCCGAAAATGATCTTGAATTAGAAATACTGTCGAAACTTGCAACCGCACTTGATACCACAATAGAAGAACTTGCGGAACTGATAAAGGGAGGTGGGGCAGATGCTTGATAGAGTTGATTATTGGATAAGCGGTATTTTTTCGGCTATTGGCGGTGCAATTGCTTATATGTACGGAGAGGTTGACACGGTGCTAATTTGTTTGTTTGGTTGCATCACACTTGATTATATCAGTGGTGTTATTGTTGCTTGTTATGAAAAGAAGTTATCAAGTGAAATCGGGTTTAAAGGGTTACTTAAAAAGGCGTGGATTTTGTTGATAGTTGGGCTTGCAGGACTTCTTGACAAGTCGCTCGGCTTTGGGTCAGTTGCTCGTTCTATGGTGTGTTGCTTTTATATATGTAATGAGGCAATATCAATAGTCGAAAATGGGGCAAAATTAGGCATACCGTTTCCGAAAAAGCTACTTGAAATGATACTATCTGCAAAACGTAAAAATGACGAAAAGGGGGACTCTGAAAATGGCGGTAAAAACAATTTACGAAATGTTTGATATCGTATTTAACGATAACTTTCTTGATCTGACTATAACAGGGTCAGATATCAATGGTGACGATCAGACGATAATAACAGATGCTGACGCTAAAAGCTACATCAGGAATAAGTACGCAACACGTCAGTTCCCTGTAATACTCGGTGATAGTGCGTCACTGATGGACGCAAAAAGGATATGGCAGGAAGTCTATACCCTTTATCTGACAAACCATCTACACGGTATCAACAAGCAGATGCAGGCGCTTTATGATTATAATTATAGTCCTATTGAAAATGTAGACAGGTACGAGACAGAAACAACCTCAGGAACAGAGAGCGGAACAAATAGCAATACAAAAACAAACAATCTTTCTAATAGTACCCAGTACGGCAGGACGGAGACAAATAGCGGAACAGATACAACAACATTCGGTCATGTGGTTACGGAGTCAGGAACGGACACAACAAGGCGCACCGGAAACGACACCCTTGAAAAAGACGGCAGTATTATCAACACGACAGAAAAGGCAGGCTATAACGCTCCAAACACGTATACCGCCGATACTAAGAACACGGAAACTTATAACAGCTATTCAGAGGATAATATCCATGCTACATCAGATGCTACTACATTCGGGCATACTGATACAAACAGCGGTTCCGATAGCTTACAACATGGTCACGTTGTAACCTCAGGCGGTACTGATACAGAGACACAGACAGGCACGGTCACAGATGCCGGTACAAAAAGTGGTACTTCGTCAACTAATAGAACGCTACATACTCACGGTAATATTGGTGTTACTACTAACAATCAACTGATAGAGGCTGAAATCGAAATGAGAAAACTGTCACTTGCAGAAATGATACTCGATGATATAATAAATGAGTATACATACTACGCATGATCTCCTCAAACATCTATATAAAAATGCCCTTGCACGACTTCGGGAGTTGTGCAAGGGTGTTTTGTTTAGAACTTACATTCCTGCAAATACTTTTCAACAAGTGAGCCGACCGAGTTATCAGCGTACCGAAAAAGGTTCTTTTTATACTTATCAAATATGTATTTATCCATTTTAGTAAAGCCTGTCTTGTATCGATCTCGGGCGGTGTGTGGTTCTGATAAACTGTATATGATACTATCATCATAGACTTGTGTAGCAAGATGACAGTTGACAAATATAATATCTTCACTTTGGCACAATTCCAAAGATATATACTTGTCATTATATGAGATATAATGTCCTCGCTCAAGTATTTTAAAAACTTTCGGAGTATGTGGGTAGTTGTCAATATTCCAAGTTGCATTCCCGGTTATGCTCGCTAACCTCGGGTTACTAAAACCGTAATACATACGGTTGACAAGCGACTGTTTTTTGCTTGCCTTTGGCGGTTTTTTTCCTAAAATCTCAACATAGATTTTTGTACCCTGAGGGGTTGTTATTATCTCCTGATCTCCTTGTTCCATCGTCTCCACACGCTCAGATATTTCTAATTCTTTGAAAAATGGGCTTAATCTATCAATAGTGTTGGATGCAAGGCATAGCATACCTGACTGACGGTCACGTAGAATTGTTTTTACAAGATCACAAAAACTGATAAACTCATGCGGATAATAGTTTCGCTCTATAAACTCGTCAAAAATTATAAAGTCGTTTTTAGTCTCCAAAACTGACTTGTATTTTTCGTTGTTATCAATAGATAACATTATGCAAAATGCATCAGAGTCTTGATTATCAATGTTGCCGTTCTCGTCTACGTGTGCAAGATACCATCGTCTTGACTTGTATGTTATTGTGTTATAGATGCCGTCTGTCAGCTTTTCAACATAACCCCATGATATAATATTGCTAAACATATCTTTTGATTGCTTTGGTACAATCATAGTCTCGGATGATCTGATATAACAAATACCAGTATGATACATTTGATAGATGCACATACCATACAACAACAGATTGGTTGTTTTTCCTCGTGAACGCTCAGAGAGAGTTACAAACCACTTGCAGGACTCAAAAGGCAGATGTATAGGGTTATATACATCTTTGGGTATGTTCAGACTCTTGAAAAGCTTGTTGATCTCATTGAAATCATACTTGATGCCGTTTTGTTTGTTTCCACTAATATATTCTTTTTTCATAGTTTTTTGACACCTCCAAAAAGTTGTTGATTAAATACAAATAGTAGTCTTGTAATTTTAATGTAAATGTATTCGGATAGATACCAACACTTGACTTCTCGTAGCACTTGACACCCTCTATGATATCCTCATGAGGACGGTCGTTATATGTCACCGCATTTTTCAACGATACATCAACATCCAAAAGCATATTATCATGAAATATGTCGTAAATGTCTAAACCGTTTTTCTCGCAATACTTCGGTAGTGCGTCTTTTGGCAAGCCTGCGATGGTAACATGGTCAACACCTTTATAAGTGACGATGTAGCGTTTAGCACCTAAAAACTTACCTGTCAATTTGTCTCCGTTATATTCGCTCTCAAAACTGCCTAAATCATAAAATAGGTTGTAGTCAAGGTCTAACTCTTCGCACATATATTTTACTGTCTTTTCTGTTGCTTTGTTGATCTCGGAAAACATATCTTCATAATCACCAAAATACTTGATGCTGTCAGTATCGCAATAGATACCGTCTGACCCTGTTTTATATAAAACATCTAACAGCCTATATCTTGCATAAGCGCACACATATATGCCCCATTGAGGGAGTAAAAAGGCTTTCTTTTTCTCTTCCTCAAAATTGAAATGCGAACTATCAGCATACCAGTCTTTAAAAAGGTTTGACAATAATATCTCGTTTTCCTGCAATTTTGTAACACACATACCGTTAACCATACGCACTATTTACAAGTGACTTGTAAAGTGCGTATTCTGATGTACCCCCCTTCCCCGCATGTTTCATTTCGGCTTTTTTCTCGTATGCTTTGGCAAGTGGCAACCTTAGATATTTCGGAAGTTTACCCTTTACACTTGTAAACAGGTGCGATACGTCCATAGTGTCCCATTCATAAAAACGTGTGTAACAAAAGTAATCAATCTCGGTCAGCCACACGGTAACGCTCGATGCTCTCCGCACTCTACCATTGTCAATAACCGCTCCTGCAATGTCAACACATTTTGACTTGCTCTCTATAGCATGGTCAGTGAGACAACGTAAGTTAGTAAATGTTGCACAAAAGATGCAACAATGTGTTTTTATGCGCTCATTAAAATACTTGACAGGTTCTTGTTTTAGTGGGCTATTTGGATAACCATCATAGCAAAGCATCGCATATGGATAACTTGACGTAATATCACGTGATCTAAAACCTGATATCTTGCGCCCCATATGTCTTGCATTGCCGTGTGTGTATCCACCTCTAAAGCACCATTGCATGAGTATTTTATACCACTTATAGTCTATTGGATATGCTCTGTAAATCTCTTGTTTGATAATATACTTTTTACCCATTGCTTTCTTGACTTCTCTTCTGAGTAGTCCTGTCTTTGTCATAGGTATATAATGCCCGGGTATTAAATATTTATCGAACAGATAAAACATATATTCAGAGACTATAGCAACATCTTTCACGCAATAATTTAATTCTTTATCGGTGAGCGGTGTTTTATAATTACGTGGAATGTTATAACCTAAATCAGCGCCATCAACTTTTTGAGTGACTGTATACTCTTTAGCAAGTTGTTTCAAGCCACCACCTGTTATCATGAGAACGTCACGAAACTCTATAACCTCGTTCTTAAGTGATGCTATTATAGGCTTTCTTAATTCCCTTGCGAAACAATAACCCCATTCAAACCACCCTTTCATAAATTGATGTTCATATGATAAGTTAGCGACACCGACACACAAGCGGCGCTCGTGGGTTAGATGTAGGTTTTCAATCAGCGCATATATGAACTGTTGGAACTCTTTCCACGTCCTGCCATAGATGATATAGTTTTCTTTGCCATATATAGAGAACTGCCATATATACATATATGCGTAATGATCTGATGTTGTATATGTCTCGATATCAAAACCACAGTATAATTGTACGTAACCATACTTGTTTTTACCTTGCTTATGCACCCATATGATACGGTCATAATCAAGGTATGCGATGGGGCAGTTCAGGAACTCACTAACGGTTATAACCGTATATGATACGTCATTTTGGTTAGTCATTTTTCGTAACACCCTCTTTATATAGGTTGATAACTGCTTGTAAATCTCCGTATGTTTTCTTACTCTGTTGCATTATTGTCAAGATGCTTTGACCCTCGGGTGAGTCTGAATAATCATATGCCCATTGCAACGCATCCGTAAGCGTTGAAAATGTAGTTATGAATTCATCTATTGACATAGATGCTCCTACACTCGGCTCAAAAAATTCGCTTGACTCTTTAAAACTGTCATACCCTTTTTGATACTCGGCTTTTATATCACCATATGTTTTGATATCATGCGTGTCAAAATTATATAAAACCTCGTGAGCATCAGCGTTTTTAAAAAGGTCATAAGGTCGTGCGATCTGCAAGACACCATCTGCATTATAGCGTAAATTCTCCTGCGGAATGAGTAAATCAAGTTTAGTATACATGTCCTGCACAATCTTACTATCTGCCCCGAAATGCTCCTCAGCTGTCCTTATACGTGAATTGATACGGTTAACAGCAGATTGCACCTCAGCACCTGTATTAAAATAGTTAGATGCGTATGTTCTTGAACGCTCCGCTCTTGCCTGCGCTCGTTGTTTTGCTAACTTCTTTGCTTGTCGTTTGTTCATCTAAACACCACCTTTTCAACATATTTTTTTAGCTGTTGCCAATCCTCATGGTTATCTACGTAGTACTTCGGGCATGGTTTACGCTTGATGTCAAAATGCCTAACAAAATGCTTGACGTTTGGGCATTTCTTTTTTATCCATCGTAGCACGTCATATAAAGCTGTTTCCTGTGCAATATTCATAATCAAGCCGTTACCGTTTCCGTCATTGCATCCGCATAATTCGATACTAATAGTGTTCGTGTTGTCAAGGATGCCGTCATATGCTCCTGATGTATAACCACGTGACATGACAGCGTATGCAGTATATTTTAATGGTATTGACAAGCCGACAGTTCCCTGACGGTCGATATAAATATGCGCTCCTGCGCTCCGTGTGTTGCCTGTTGCAAAATAGTCGCATTCATTTTGTGCCGTGTCATGACTTCCCTCAGTCCAGTGCAAGGCGACTCCGATTATGTTCTTTTTGAGTCTCAAACCTCCATATGATATGTGCTTTGCTTTGCGAACGTAATCAAATGTGTAGCCTGCTATCTTTTTGTTGAAATGTCCTTTACTCATTGTTTTTATCTCCTTTTATCTTTGAAATATAGACACATTTTGCGCCCTGATACGTCGTATGCGTAAAATAATACTTGTTGCTATCACAAAAGAATTTGCACTTGCTCTCATCATCGTATAGCTGTGATAACAAGTAGCACCCAAACGTACCTTTGTGATGCAGACAGTCAGTCCTTGTGCATTTATTCATTGTTTACCACCTCGCTTTCTGCCTTGCGACAACGCTCTACTGTTCTACGCACCCAGTAAAACGGACATTCACTTTTTATGCAATCGCAAAATTCTACATAATGTGTCGTTCTAACTGACTCCATATCATAAACTTCTGATTTATGAATAACTTTTTTCAAATACGGACATTTCATTTAAATCACCTCACTTCTAATATATATCATCTTTTTATCAAAATCGATATCAAAAGCTTGAACCTTACAATTGAAACAGTCAGATATATCTTTATATACCATGGGTTTTGACATGCGCAATGGTTCTAATGAATAGATAATAACTTTATAATCGGTTAAGCCTTGCCCTGTTCTTACTTCTTTAAAAATGTTTAGTACTCTAATGAAATCGAAATCCATATTACATCCTCGCTTTCTAATAATAGAGCGCACACTCAATAAAAGTATGCGCTCCTCGTTGCCCTGCAATCTGTCCGCCTTTGTCTTCAAAAATCTTTGAACGGGTCATATTCCTTACCGTCACACATGATGCGAACTGCTTTTGGATATATAGCGGACTCCTTGACATTACACTGTATGAAACAGCGTGCGCCCTCAATATATCCACGCTGTACGAACTCCGAAAAAGTCAAGATACACTTGTCAGACTGTGCCTTGATCTCCTCAAGGTCGACTGCCTGCTCGTCTGCAATCTGTATCGGAATGTTATAAACACTCTTCAGCGTAATGCCTGATCTGTCTTTAAACCATTTCGGTATCCACTTATCGGCAGTATGCTCATATAGTTTTGTCAGCAGTTCCCATATATCGGGGTCACTCTCTGCATCAGGATACAACAAAATAACGTTTGTTGACTTGCCTGTTGGCTGTCCTGCCTCGTCTTTCTCTGTATGCGTAAACGCTGACTTGATAACAGCGTTCAGCATGATAGTTTCGGGGTTGCTCTGTGCGTCGCTTGTTTTAGCCATAATTGACCTCACTTTCTGCGCTACTGCGCTTGCTTGATTTATAGTGTTTGCAACCACGCCCCAAAGAGCGTTATTGCTATGCCTAACGTCACTATAAATAGTGACGCTGTGACCGTTTTTAGGGTTTCTAATAGGATGCGTTTAATCATTGTTTGTTTCTCCTGTTCTTAATCAATAATATCGAAATCAAATTTATTATCAAAACAATATTGTAAACAATCCTCAAAACTTGCTTTTAATAATGTGAAATGTGGCTGATTTACATCTTTCATTTTTTTATCATACATCCTAACCTCATAGCAAGCCTGCCATACTCCTACGTACACTATCCAATACTCCATAATATCCTCACTTTCTGCCGATCAACGGCAACCATGTTTTATTGACAATACCCATTCTATCAAAATTGAAATATTTTTACAATAGTTTTGACACAAGTCCAAAGTTTTTTGATATAACTTCACAGATTTTTGATATAGACAAACGAATGTTCTATCATGTTTCACGTGAAACATGGTCCCGATCTGGTCCCGACATAGGTATCATAAGATTTTGATATTTTCGGTGTATTTTTATATAATTTTTGATAGAAATCGGTGGATTTTGATAAAAAAATGAAGAATGTGTCAGAAGTGGGGGAACTGTCAA
>JAZURO010000204.1:0-4560 GCA_045606265.1 Eubacteriales bacterium | reverse complement strand
GTAGTCGTCAATGGCACGATATTTAAGAATGGTGTTCCACTCTGCAACCGTAGGCTTTTGCATTTCTATATTGCAACCAAGCAGCTCATCAGCCGATACTTGCAAAGCAGCACAAAGCTTTACGATTTTATCGGAATCAGGACGGCTGATACTTTTCTCCCAATTATAAATAACTCGTCCCGAGCTCTCGCCCATAAGGTCCGCAAGCTGTTGTTGTGTCATATTTCTAAGGTCACGTAATTCTTTAATTCGATCTCCGATTGTTCTCATATTAATACCTCCGTTGGTATGATGAATCAATTATATCATAGAAATTTGTACAAGTCAATAATTTTATCCAAGATTTTTGTATAAATCTATTGACAAATCAATTTTCTTGTAGTACAATATAGATGTTCCAAGAAATTTGGGCTAAACAAAACAATTAAATATTATTGTGTTGTGCCTTGAGGCCGATAAAAAATCGATGACTCTCTACGTGCCGCATAAAATGTAATTCTGCTTAGGTGTGGAAATATTTTTGTGGGGTATCAGTAGTTAAAAGGCACAATACAAAAGAACGCCCCCTTTCCGAAGCTTTTTAAGCAGAAAGAAAGGGGGCTTTTTTATATTCAAATAATATAAATCTATCAATTTAAAATCACAGTAAAAAATACAAAGGAGTAAAAAATGCAACAAAACCGAAAACCACTCACCGTCATTGACGGAGAAACACTTTTAGATACAAGGTTACCTAAGCGTAGCTTTTGTATTGATACACTTTTGCCCGAGGGTATCTCAATGCTCGGGGGTGCACCGAAGATAGGCAAGTCGTGGATGGTACTTGATTTTGGTGTTCGTATAGCCAAAGGAGAGTCTATTTGGAATTTATCTACAAAGCAAGGAACTGTTCTTTATCTTGCGCTTGAAGATTCGTTATCAAGAATTCAAGAAAGGCTTTGCAAGCTCACAGACGATGTTCCAAGCAAGTTATTTTTCACGACTGTAGCAGGCACGCTTTCAGACGATCTTTGCTTTCAAATTGAGCAATTTATATCCGAGCATACCGACACCGTTCTCGTTATCATCGACACCTTTCAGCTTGTGCGTATAGGCGGAGTTGACACGTCGTATGCAAACGATTATTCAGAGGTACAAATACTCAAAGCGCTTGCCGACAAATTACATATTTCCCTTCTGCTTGTGCATCATCTGCGAAAGCAAGGGGACAATGACCCCGTTAACAAATTATCGGGTACAACGGGTATCAGCGGTGCTATGGACGCTGTGTTCATTCTTGACGTGAGCAAGCGTCACGCACGTGGAGCAACGCTTTTCTGCACGGGGCGAGATATTGAAAGCCGAGAAATAGAGCTTAATATGTCACGTGAAACTTGTGCGTGGGAATTGATTTCCGACACGTTAGACAAACCCGATTTAACTCTGCCCGACGAGATTTTAAAGCTCGCAGAATTTATGAAAAGTATTGAACAATTTAAAGGAGGAAACACAGAATTTGCCGAACAGTTTTGTGCCTTTTCGGGTGTTGAAATTTCTGCAAAAGCACTCAAACAGTTAATGAACCGTTGGCGGTATCAGTTAGAAGAAAAATATGTGTATTTCAAAAGCAGCCGAAGCAACGGTCAACGCTTCTTGGAAATCAGGTATATTCCTTCCTCAATCGTAAACGGTAACACGCAAACAATGCCATCGGGTGATGACGAAAAAATCAGCACATGCGAAGGGCGATTTTTGGGTGTCGGCACTGCCGACGGTGACGAAAGTGCCGTAAATGACGGAACATCTTCGGTGTGCAATCTTTCCGTTCCGTCCGTCCCTTGCGTTCCTACGTAAAGCAAAGATTTTGAACGGAAGAAAATATTATCACAGCTTTGCTGTGGCAAGCAGAGCGCGTGGCTTTCCGCCAATCGCACAAAAATCGGGAGTACCCAAACCCCATTCAACATTTACATCAGAGAAAGGAAAAACCATGAGAAAAAGAAACATATCAATACCCATTCGTGTAACCGAAAAAGAGCTTAATACTATAAACAAAAAGGCTGAAAAAGCACGACTTTCAAGAACCGATTATCTCATCACCTGCGCCCTTGGCAAGGAGATAACACTAATCGAGGACTTGAAGCCGATTTTAGCCGATCTCCGGCGAGTTGGCAATAACTTAAACCAACTAACCCGCCTCGCCAATATGAACCAAATTAGAGCCGTAAATCTCGACGAGTGTGCCGAGATGTTAGAGCGAACCTACGAGGCAATTCACAAGCTTGCAAAAAGGAAAGGCAGCACATGGCAACACTCATAAAAATCAAATATTCAAATCAAAAAGACCACCTGCCAAGCGTTATGAAAGCCGTAATGGCATACTGTATGCAACCGCAAAAAACTCATACCAATGAAAGGGCTTGGACTGTATCGGGAGTAGGCTGTAATCCCAAAACAGCCTATCAAGAATTTATGGCAAACAAATCGGTTTGGCAAAAAAATGACGGACTTTGCTTTCGTCACTACGTTCAGTCCTTCTCCCCCGACGAAGAAATCACACCCGACAAAGCTCTTGAAATAGGGTTAGAATTTGCCAACCGAGCGTGGAAAGGATATGGAGTTATAGTTGCAACGCATATCGACCAAGAGCATATACACAATCATTTTATCATTGATACGGTTAATATTGACAACGGAAAGAAGCTTCACGAGGATAGAAAAAATATCGAAAGGCTACGAAAAATCAATGATGAAATTTGCTCCAAGCACGGTCTTTCTGTCCTTCCGCCTTTTGAAAAAGGCAAAACAAAATCCATAAGCACAAGAGAATACCGTTCCGGCAGCAAGAGAGAAAGCTGGAAATTCCGTCTGCGTGCCGCCATCAATTATGCGATGAAGAATAGCGGAAACCGTGAAGAATTTATATCACAAATGAAAAGGCTTGGCTACGGTGTACGATGGGAGGACAACCGAAAGCACATTACCTACATCTGCTACCGTGAGCCGAAATTCAAAGACGGAACATACAGAAAATGCCGAGATAATAAGCTCTCGGACGAAAAATATTTAAAGGAGAATATAGAAAATGAATTCAAAATCAGGCAAGAAATTCTCGCTGGACGAGATGACAGCGATGCACGAAATCAGACCGACAGAGGAAGCGCCGATACTGCAAATCAGTCAAGAGGAATGGGAGCGTCTGGATATAGCGATAGAAGATATGGAAGCTCTTTTGCAAAGAATGAGCAAGGAGCGCAAGGATATGTTCACGACGAGTCAGGCGCATATTACGAGAATGGAGAAGCTCATAAAGGAAGTAAGCAAGACAATAACCGAGAATCAAAAACAGGTTGGGAACACGAGCGAGAAGCTTATTTTAATGGTAGAGAAGCAAGAAAAGAAAGAGAAAGAACTATGGATACTTCATCTTCTGTTAAGCACGTTGCCCCCTCTGCTGGTATTGCTCTTCTACCATTTGCTGGACTTTTTGCTTTAACGAGCGATAATTCAAACAAAACGCCCGAGGAAATAGAAGCGGAGGAACGAGCAAAAAGAACCGAAAGTAATTTAGCGGCTCTTGATTATGCTTCATCAAAGCTTCTTGAATTAGTAGAGTCAAGCTCCGACAATCCCGACAATTCGGAGGACTTTGATATAAAAATGTAAAAAAAGGAGGAACTTAATGACTAAAAGCAAAGCAAAAAATACATTCAAAAGCTATCCCGACGCCTTAACCCTTAAAGAGCTTGCAAAGATGCTTGGCATCAGTCAAAAGCTTGCGTCAAGGCTTATTCGAAACGGAGAAATAAAGGCTATCAAGGTAGGTCGCGAATACCGTATAGCAAAGGTTAACGCAATTAAATTTTTACTTGGAGAGCAATCAAAAGAAAAATGTGTCCAAAGTGAAACTTCAAACCCAAAAGACTGGACTTGTGGCAACCTTTGTGGTATGGTTGTAGATACCGAAAAAACACCTAAAAAGGAGGTATCATAATGGCAAAGAAAACCGACTTTGCACTGTCGGGCAGCGTGCAGAAAAAGCACGGAAAGCTCTACCTCGTCTATCCGCACTATGACCCGATAAAAAAGGTCACAAAATACAAGTGGAAAGGCATGGGACTTTTAGTCGGCGAGAAAAAGACGATAATAGAAAAGACTCGCCGCGAGCTTTTGCACACGCTTGAAGCCGAGGAAATAAGATTGCGCGAGGGCTACAATAACCCCGAAAACTATCCGCTAATCGAATTCTTGACAAATTGGCTTGAAACCGTACACAAGTACAAAATTCAGCAAACAACCTATCAAGACTATCAAAACAAAATAAACGGAAAAATCAAGGCTTATTTTGGCGAAAAAATAACGCTTGACGATTGCAAGCCGAGGCTTATTCACGGTTTTTACGAATTTCTTCGTTCTGACGGTGTAACCGAACGAACAGTGCTGCACTACCATAATCTGCTACATACAGCATTTGAATATGCGGTACGCCAAGAGATTTTTAAATTCAATCCTATGAATCGAGTGGAGCGACCGCAAGAGAAAAAATTTGTGGGTAGCTTTTATTCGGTGGACGAGCTTCAA
>JAZURO010000203.1:0-6900 GCA_045606265.1 Eubacteriales bacterium | reverse complement strand
TTTATAACAACACACCTCCGCAAATAAATCAAGGCGTAGCATTGTAATATCTTAGATGATGCATCGCCTATGGCGATATGATGTTATGCTTCGCATAATGATGTTGCTCCCGTTGGTCGCAATGATGCGATGTTTGCCATAAAATGTGGCGCAGCCACACATCATTAGGCGTAGCCGTCATCATTTGCCGCAGGCAAACATCATTCAAAAAAGCCTAATTTGTCCGGTAGACAAATTAGGCTTTTTTGTTGGTGGGGGATGGTGGATTCGGACCACCGAAGTCAGTGACAACAGATTTACAGTCTGCCCCCTTTGGCCGCTCGGGAAATCCCCCAAAAAAATGGAGCTGGTGATCGGAGTCGAACCAACAACCTGCTGATTACAAATCAGCTGCTCTGCCATTGAGCCACACCAGCGTGCATTTTTACGGAACGTTGATATTATAGCATAGTGAAAAGTAAATGTCAAGTGTTTTTTGAAAATATTTTTAACTTTTTTTAATGTTTTTTCGAAAAAGTGTGTAAAAACAAGAAAAAAATTCAAAAAAGGTATTGATTTTTTATATTTTTGTGATATAATATAAAAGTCGAGCGAAGATATGCCGTTATGGAGAGATGGCTGAGCTGGTCTAAGGCGCACGATTGGAAATCGTGTGAACGCTAATACCGTTCCGAGGGTTCGAATCCCTCTCTCTCCGCCACAAATAAAGAACCCACCCAACCGGGTGGGTTCTTTATTTCTGTGTGAGAATATATTGGGATTCGAACCCGAGGAGTACCGGGCTTCGAGTTAGACCGCCGCCGATGGCGGAAAAAGGGAAAACGAGAAGGGAGAAAATAAGGAGTATCGGGCATATGCTTTAGCGTGTGCCAGAGACGACTATATTTTCGAGTGGGGGAATCCCTCTCTCTCCGCCACAAATAAATAACCCACCCAACCGGGTGGGTTATTTATTTCTGTGTGAGAATATATTGGGATTTGAACGGTGACCGAAGAATTTTGCAAAACATAACATATTAATTCAATCGGATGTTTTGCAAAATTCAAGAGCGAATCCCTCTCTCCACCCGTTGAGACTAAAAAATGCGAGTGGACAATCTCTAATCCACATCCACTATAAAAAACAATACTATTGAATTATCTAAAATTATACTTGCATTCTCTAATTGTTTATGGTATCATCTTATTAAAGATATGTTGTTTGGAGGAATAAAAATGAAAAGAATAGTGTTATTAACCGTAAGTATTATTCTGATTATGTGCTGCCTTTCAAGTTGTATTATAATACCCAGATATCATCATTTTGAAATAGATACAAGCACAGTTTCGTCAATACAGATATATGATTTATGTGAAAACGAAGATTATAGCAGTCGATTTTTGGAAACAGAAACACCGGTTTATGAAATTCCTAAGGAACAAACTGCAAATTTTGTAGCGGAGCTTAACAGTATCGAGTTTTCTGATTATATAATAATCGTGATTGCAGCCATTGATCCAAGCTTTAATTATGGCGAATGGACAGTAAGAATAAACTATAGTGATGGCACGTATGAACTGATTTCCAATGGGGGTTACGGCGAGACCTACGATTCAAATAATGAATGGGTAAGCGGGCATCATTGGAGTTGTGATGATGCTGAGTGGGAAGCATTTATTGGTAAATATATTCCTGCAGAAATTTATAATCATCATAAAGAAATAGAGTGATATGTACATAAAAAGGACATTGCAGTGTCCTTTTTTGATTGTATTTTAACTGTATTTTATTATAAATCCCTTGAAAAACCTCAAAAAATGTAGTATAATAATCACGTATTGGCAATTGTCAATACAATAATGTGTTTTTGGAGAAAAACAATGGAAATAAAGAAGATAGTAATTACCGGTGGTCCCTGTGCAGGCAAGACCACTGCAATGAATAGAATTCAGGGCGTTTTCACAAAGCTTGGATATACGGTGCTTTTCGTTCCCGAAACTGCAACCGAGCTTATCACGGGAGGAGTAGCTCCTTGGACCTGCGGCACAAACGTGGAATATCAAAAGTGTCAGATGCAGCTCCAACTTGAAAAAGAGAGAATTTTCACTCAAGGAGCACTGACTATGCCAACAGAGAAGATCCTTCTTGTTTGCGACCGCGGAGCTCTTGACAATAAAGCATATATGACTCAGGAGGATTTCGATCTTGTCCTTGATGCAGTCGGACACAATGAGGTAGAACTGAGAGATAGTTATGATGCCGTGTTCCATCTTGTAACCTGTGCAAAGGGAGCGCAGGAGTTCTATACACTTGAAAACAACGGTGCAAGAACCGAAACTGTTGAAGAAGCATCTGCACTTGACGACAAAATTATCGCCGCTTGGACAGGACATCCACATCTCAAAATAATTGATAATGCCACTGATTTTGAATACAAGATCAAGAGGTTGCTTGATGAGATGACATCTTTCCTTGGAGAAGAAAGTCCAAGAGATATCAAGAGAAGATTTCTTATTGATTATCCGGATATTGCTTATCTTGAAAGCTTGCCGAACTGCCAGAGAGTTGAGATAAGTCAAACGTATCTTATTTCGCAGGACGGAGAAGAGAACCGTGTGCGTCAAAGAGGTATGAACGGAAATTATATATATTTCCAAACTAAGAAAAAATATGTAACCGAGTCGCAAAGAATCCGTCTTGAACGAAGACTTTCAAAGGATGAGTACATTCGTTTGCTTATGGATGCAGATCCATCTTGCCGTCCGATCAGAAAGACAAGATATTGCTTGACCTATAAGAATCAGTACTTTGAGATTGATGTTTATCCGTTCTGGAATGATAAAGCGATTATCGAAATTGAGCAGAGCTCCGAGAGCGCAGAAATTATTTTTCCCGAATTTGTTAACGTTCTTTTTGAAGTTACGAATGACGAAGCTTATAAGAATTTGACGCTTGCTAAAATCTAAAAAAAGCCCACTCCGTTTTGTGAGTGGGCTGTATTTTTATTATTTTGAGTTGTTTTCAAGCTCAAGCCATACAAGACCGAGTGAGAATGCATCATAAAGACCGTTCTTTTCACCCTGCTTTATAATGTTGTTAGGGTCCTTTGAGTCGATGATCTGAATGAAAATGTTTTCGGGAAGCTCTTCTCCCGTTGCTTCATCCTTTTTGTAGGACATAATTTCAAGAAGCAAAAAGCATTTTTCGGTTTTATCGCCGTAGCAAATTGTGTTACCCTCACGCACAAGGGGTCTGTCTTTATATTCTAAATATTTTCCTTCTACAAGTTCCATATATATTCCTCCGTTTATTTTCTGTATTTCAGTATATCACAAAAGATGTGATAAGTCAAGTCTTATCGACGTTTTACAATTTTAGTAGATTTTGAAGTTTTTGTAATAATGGTAGTTTGCTCGGTTATGGGCTGAGGCTCCTCACGCATTTTCTTTATTACCTGAGCAGGTGTCCTTGAATTGAATATTGCAGAACCCGCAACAAGCACGTTAGCACCTGCTTCAACAGCCAAAATTGCATTTTTATCATTGATTCCGCCGTCAACCTCAATGTCAACGTCAAGCTTGTTATCGTTAAGGTATTTTCTGATGATCCGTACTTTTTCAAGCATCTCCGGAATCATCTCCTGACCGCCAAAGCCGGGCTCAACCGTCATAATCAAAACCATATCAACCATATTAAGATAGGGAAGAACTGCCTCAGCGGGAGTTCTTGGTGAAATGGCGATTCCCGCCTTCATATCATAATCCTTAATTTTTTGAATTGCATCCTTGGGACGTGAGGTGCTTTCATAGTGAATTGTGATACAGTCAGCTCCTGCACGAACAAAGCTTTCAATATAGCGCTGAGGATTTTTTATCATTAAATGAACGTCAAAGAACAGCTTTGTTTTCTTTCTTATTGATGCGATCACTGGTGGGCCAAAGCTGATATTTGGAACAAATGCTCCGTCCATAACGTCAAGATGCAAGAAATGTGCCCCTGCCTGACGCACTTTTTCTATTTCTTTTTCAAGATTGGCAAAATCTGCTGCAAGTAGTGAAGGCGCAATATGTATCATAATTATCTCCTTTTCTTTTTGAAAATTTATGTCGAAAATGAAATTATTTTCATAAGATGTTATTGAAAATCCGCACAAGAATTTGCGCTTGCGAAGTTCAAAATTTGGAAGTGTGCTGTGATTTGCGTAAATTTTTGTGCTTAATATATTCAATGTAATCAATCGTTTGCTTGTCTATTGAATCTTTGTCAAAAGGCAAACTGCGTGGGCAGCTATTCCTTTTTCTTCACCTGTAAAACCGAGTTTTTCCTCTGTTGTTGCTTTAACACTTACTGCGTCAAGCTCAATTTCAAGCGCACGTGCAATATTGAGTCTCATCTGAGGAATAAAGGGAGCAAGCTTTGGCGCCTGTGCAAGTATGGTGGCATCCACGTTACCAACTTCATATCCATTGTGTTTAATCAGCTCATATACGCACGCAAGAAGTATAAGACTGTCTGCTCCTTTGTATTGCTCGTCGGTATCCGGGAAATGCTTTCCAATATCGCCAAGGGCAAGTGCGCCAAGAAGCGAATCGCTTATTGCGTGAAGAAGAACGTCTGCATCCGAATGACCGAGAAGCCCTTTGGAGTGGGGAATATTAACACCGCCTATTATCAAATCTCTGCCCTCTGTCAGTTGATGCACGTCATAACCGTGTCCGATTCTGATATTCATATCTGTTCCTCCCTTGATCTTATTATAGCAAGAGCGATGGGAATGTCATCACGAGTGGTGATTTTGATGTTATTTCTTCCGCACTCTACAAGCTTTATATCGGCTCCGAGGTTTTCAACGAGTGAATTGTCGTCAGTAACCTCGAGCTTTTCTATTTCTGCTTTTTTGAGAGCAAGCTCATAGGTTTCGACCTTAAAAACCTGCGGTGTTTGTGCAAGCCAAACTCTGTTTCTGTTTGCAGAGCCCGATATAAATTGATTCTTGCCGTTTGAGAGCTTAATAGAGTCAACGGCTCTCGTTGCGGCAGTTGCGGCTCCCGACTTGTATGCGGCAGAACATATCTCTTCAATTTGTGAAGGTGTTATCAGACAGCGGGCGCCGTCGTGAATTGCTACAAATTTGGAATTTTTGTTAATAGCGGAAAACCCGTTTTTGACCGACTCCTGACGGGTTGTCCCGCCGCTGACAAGTCGAACGAATTTTTTGAATTTATACAGCTTCTGAAATTCCTTGTAGAGATAAAATTCCTCTTGCTTTGCTACTACAACGATCTCATCAATGCACTCGCAGCTGTCAAAAGCCATTATAGTACGGGCTACCACGGGAATATTGTCGAGCATTATCATCTGCTTTGAAATTCCTTCACCCATTCGTGTGGAGTTGCCCGATGCTACGATTATAGCGCTTGTGGGCTGTAATCTGTCTTTAATTCCGCAAATCGCACGGACGGTATCTGTGATTTTGTTAATGACGTTGCCCATTCGGGACTCCTTTCTCGAAAAGGGATATTAAAGTGCCTTTTCGTTTTCGATATCTTCAATGAGGGATAATCTTCTTGTGTGTCTGTCACCCTCGAACTCAGCACTCACGAATTCGTTAACAAGGTCATAGGCAAGTCCTTCGCCAACCACACGAGCGCCAATGCAAAGCACGTTTGCATCATTGTGAAGGCGGGTAAGACGGGCAGAGAAGGTATCACTGCAACAAGCGGCACGTATGCCTTTGTGTTTGTTTGCAGCCATACTCATACCTATACCTGTTCCGCAAACAAGAACGCCAAGGTCAGCTTTTCCGTCAAGAATATGCTGACATACCTTTGATGCGTAGATGGGATAGTCACAGCTTTCATCTGTATTTGTTCCGACGTCTATTACCGTGTAGTTATTGCTTTCAAGATATGCTTTGATTTTGTTTTTCAGTTGAAATCCGCCGTGGTCGGCGCCAAGAGCTATAATTTTCATAATTATTCCTTGCCTTTCTTTTCAGCTTCAAGACGTTCAAGACGTTCTCTCTCAGCTTGTGATGCTCGTAGATACACAGGGGAAAGCTCAATATCGGTTGTAAGAAGCTCCTGCTTTGCTGCAACAAGTGCGCAAAGAGCAACTGAATATGCACTCTGATATTGGTGAATGAGGGGTGTATCTTCTGTTTTTATCTTTGTGAAAGAATTTTTAGCTATATCGTAACCGTCACCGCAGAGGTAAATTCTCTTGTCGGTGAATTTTTTAAGTTCTTCTTCAAGATCAAAAACGGATATTAGTCTATCCTCGCAAAGTCGTGTGAGCTTACCGTTTTTGCAAAGGAAAAGCGCATTGTACAGCTGACTTCTTCTTGCATTCATTACGGGGCAAACGATTCCGTCGGCATATAAAAGATTGTGCGCAAGTGCGTCAAGACTTGACACCGGGGCGCAGGGCTTGTTTTTATTAAATGCAAGGCCCTTTATAGTAGCAGCGCCTATTCTTACGCCTGTGAAGGATCCGGGACCCGCAGAGCAGGCGAAAAGATCTATATCGTCAACTGTTAAATTTAGCACGTTAAGTGATGATTCAATCATAGGTAACAATGTTTCACTATGCGTGTTTCCGTTGTTGATTGAGAACTGAGCAAGTAGCTTTTCGTCCTCTGTTATAGCAACCGTAGAAACGATTGCAGTTGAGTCAAGAGATAAAATTTTCATATTGATCTCCTTAGTTAAGTCTATTTGATTGTGTTTCAAATTTTGATTTATCGGGGAGGTCGCACAAACCAAGCGATTAAAAAAGTTTTTGCGGAGCTTTTTTCAAAAAGCGACCGAGGGTACGGGGCGAGTAGCCCTGTGCAACAGCGTTTCTTTTGGAGCTTTTCTTTGCGCTTCTGGTTTCAAAGAAAAGCGGCTAAACCCTTTTGATATCAAGATTTGTTAGAC
>JAZURO010000202.1:0-21690 GCA_045606265.1 Eubacteriales bacterium | reverse complement strand
ATGGTAGAGGTCTGGCTGAAGGATAAGAACGGCGAAAAGATTGAGGGAAGCGAGACGCGCTTTGCCGCAGGTTCTGGTGGCGGCGGTGGCGGTGGTGGTTCAACCACTATTACCGTTGAGAGAATTACACCTTCTCCCTTGATTATCACACCTACCGATTCGGCAGACATCGAGTTTAACTTCTCGTCTGTAGATACCGACGGACAGACTGTTGACGGTTATTACACTTGGAAGAATGGCTCGAAGGTTCTTGCAAGCGGTACTCTTAATCAGGGTTACAACAGTTTTGACGCAAGACAACTGCTCGGTCAGGAACTTCCTATCGGTACCACAAAGTTCTCACTGACGGTTAACGATGACGCGGGTAGTATGCTTACCCGTATCTGGAACGTTCAGGTCGTAGATATTCGTCTGGAGCCTGCAGAATCGTCCAAAAACATCGACAAGAAAACATATTCTATTGGCGAAAGCGTTCTCTTTAACTTTGTTCCTTTTGGCTCTGTTGAGAAAACTATACACTTCAAATTGGACGGCACAGAAATCGGAAGCAAGGTAACTTCCGCTTCTGGTAGTTCAGATAGATATACAATCCCTGCGCAAGATCATGGCGCACACTTGTTTGAGTGTTATATCACCGCATCTATCAGCGGTAAAGACGTGGAAACAGAGCATATCTACTACGACCTTGTTTGGTTCGATGAAGCAGTGGGGACACCTGTCATCGGATGTAAATATCGTAATGACCTATACGGCGCGATTACTCTAAAGCAATTCAACACGATGAATATTCCTTTCTACGTGGTTGATCCTGATACCAGCACTCCCACAGTTACGAAAGAGATCGATGGTGAAGTTGTTGACGAGGATACTCTGGAAAATTCCGAAGGCGAATGGAGCGTTAAGCTTACCGAGGTTGGTGAGCATCACCTCATCATTCGTTGCGGCGCTACATACCTTGAGATCGTAATCAACACGACCGATATCGGATTCGACGTCGAAACCGTTGACGGATACGTCTTTGACTTTAACCCCGTTGGACGCACCAACAGTAGCGCAAACAGGCTTTGGTCTGACGAAAACAACCCCGCCATCAGTATGAGTGTTTCTGATAACTTCGACTGGCAAAACGGCGGATATCAGATTAGCAGAGATGAAGAGGGAAATGCTATTCCGGGTGAGGAATATTTCTGCATTAAGTCTGGCACATATGCGACAATCAACTATAAGATGTTCGCAAAGGATGCCAAGGAAAGTGGTTCTGCTTTCAAGGTAATCTTTAAAACTACAAATGTTCGCAAAGACAACGCAAGGTTCCTGACCTGCTCTAACGGCTTGGCGGACGATAAAGTTGGACTTGTTATGAATGTCCACGAGGCATACATTAACACCAGCGCAGACGAGTTGTATGTTCCTTACAGTGAGGAAGATGCAATCGAGTTTGAATATAATATTTGCCCCATTGGGGACGGCGAAGATGTTACTTCCTACATTATGACCTACGAAGACGGCGTTGGCTTGAGACCTTTACTCTACGATAACAACCACGTTATCAAGCAGTACGAGCCTGTCGAAATCGTTATTGGCTCTCCTGACTGCGATGTTTACATCTACAGAATGAGAGCTTATGAGTTCAACTTGACGGATAGCGACATTCTTCAGAACTTCATCACTGACGCACGTACTTCTGACGAGATGATTTCTCGCCACGACAGAAACGAAATCTATGATGAAAACGGCAACCTTACTCCCGAGATTCTCGCTGAGAGATGCCCTGACCTAAGAATTATCAAGGTTGAGGCTCCTTGGTTTACAAATGACAAGGATAATAAGGTTGACGGCACTACGGTTCAGATGATTTACAAGAACGGAGATCCCGTTCTCGACAACTGGACTTGCACCGGCGCACGCCACTCTGGACAGGGTACATCGTCTAACGAATACGGATACGCGGGAAGAAACCTTGACCTTATTATGGACAGAGATACATCACTGTTCACTTTCAGCGACGGTACAACCGGCAAGACAATCACTCTCACAAGAGATTCCGTTCCTACCGACTACCTCAACGTTAAGGTTAATATCGCATCTTCTGAGAACGCAAACAATGCGTTGATGGCTAACAGATATAACGCATTCAACCCCTTCAAGCGTTCAGCGAAGGTCGCAGACTCCAAGGTTAAAGACTGTATGGAGTTCCACAACTGCGTAGTTTTCATCAGAGAAGCTGACGAAGACCTTAGCACTCACAGAGAGTTCAATGATACCAATTGGCACTTCTATGCATTTGGTAACGTGGGCGACTCTAAGAAGACGGACGATACACGTGTAAACGATAAGAACGATCCCAAAGAGTGCGTAATCGAAATTGTTGACTACAACGTCGCTCTTGCAGAATTCCCCACTGGTTACGGTGACGCTATCTGTACTCCCGCAAACTGGAAGGCTGGAAATACTGCTTACGATGATTTGTATGCGGAATACAAATACAAAGAGGGCGAATTTAAATCCTTCGGTAATGGCTCTTACGAGTTCCGTTACGAGAAGAAGGGCATTACAGACGAGGAAAGACAAGCCAATATCGACGCTTGGAGAGACTTCTATAAGTTTGTAGTTACTTCTACGGATGAAGAATTCCACGCGAACCTTGGTAACTACTTCGTCGTTGATTCTGCGCTTTATTACTATCTGTTTACCGAGCGCTATACGATGGTTGATAACCGTGCAAAGAACAGCTTCTGGCACTACGGAAAGTGCGACGATGGCGTTTACAGATGGGACTTGACCTTCGGATACGACTTTGATACTTCTCTGGGTATTGACAACACCGGTAAGCTTGTGTTGCCTTATGGTAAAGAAGACGTTGACTTCTACGTTGACGGAGATCCTTCATCTTCTTATATCTACAGAGCTGCGGAAAGCAAGTTCTTCTGCAGAATCCGTGACCTCTTCAAGACAGAGCTTATGGCTATGTATGTTAACCGCGAAGACGTTAACGCTTGGAGTTCTAACGGACTTATCACTCAATGGGATAACTCTCAGAATCAGTTCCCCGAGGAATTGTGGAGAATTGACATTGAGCGTAAGTACCTTCGTACTTACAAAGGTGTTTCTATCGATAACAGTATCGCAGGCGCTTCTAACCCTCGTTTCTTCAGAGAAATGATGAACGGTAGAAAGAAGTATCAGCGTAGACAATTTGAGAGAAACCAAGAAATCTACTTCGCAACTAAGTATTTTGGTAAGACGGCAACGGCTGACCAAATAATGTTGCGTTTCAATAACCCTGTTGGCGCAGTAGTTCCCAAAGACTTCACACTCTATCTGACTCCTTATTCCGATATGTATATCGGCTTCAGCTTCTACAACGGACACAAGGATAACGTAAGAGCAAAGGCTGGCGTTGAATACACCATTCCTTATCCCGAAGGACTCGAAGCCGCGGATATTACGCTGATCTACGGTGCATCGTTCATCCAAGGTATCGGTGACCTTTCCAAGTGTTATGTCGGCGATAACGATTTCTCTAAGGCATCGCGCTTGCAGAGACTTACGATTGGTAGTACGACCGCAGGCTACACCAACACATTTATGACTACTCTCGCGCTTGGTAACAACAAGTTGCTTGAGTATCTGGACATCAGAAATATGACAGGTTTGAACTCTATCGTTGACTTGACGAAGTGTTATAACCTTCTTGAACTGTATGCCGAGGGTTCTTCTATCAGCGGCGTTGCATTCGCTAAAAACGGTAAGGTAACAACGGCACATCTGCCTGACACTATCAACACGTTGAGAATGCAGAACCTCCAGAACCTCACGGACTTCCAGATGTCTACGGACAGTCTTCAGCACTTGACTATCGAACATTCGTTGATTGACGAAAAGACGATGGTTGAGGAATCTGTTGATACGCTGAGAACCTTGACGCTCGCAGGTATCGACTGGACGGGCGATAATGCTTTGGCAACCACGAAGTTGCTGAACGACATTTTCGACCTCAATGAATCAAGTCTCTCGGGACAAGTCTACATCAGCGGACAGGTAAGAAGCCAAGAGCTGGCTAACTACGAGGAAGCTTGGGACGGTCTCGTTGTAAGATATAACTCCGCCAACCTTATTGAGCAGTATAAAGTAACATACGTCGATGATACTGGCGCAGAGCTTTGTTCCTGCTATGTAGATAGAGGACAGACTCCGCCTGATCCTGTCGCAACAGGACTTCTTGACGATGTTCCCACTAAGGCAAGCACGCCTCAGTACAGCTATGCTTTCGCATCTTGGAACGAGCTTACAAGCCCCGTTCTGGAAGCAAGAGTTGTTACTGCTGTATTTACTGCTACCGTTCGCACTTATACCGTCGCTTGGTATGATGCCGAAGGTGGCTTGAAGCTTGACGAGCAAACCGTGGAATACGGTTCAGATGCGGTTTATGCAGGAGAAACACCCGCAAACGAATTCGATACGAGTGTATATTCGGGTAAGATGTTTGCAGGTTGGGATAAGAGCACAGGTTATGTGCGCGGTAATATGAGTGTATATGCCGTTTGGGAAGTAGCAAATCTTCCTTCACCCGGCACGAAAGACCTTAGCGAAATGAACGTTGCAGAAATCTATGCGGTGGCAACTGCTGCGGCAAATGGGCTTGCAAACGTTGACGAATATTTCGTTGATAAGGACTATCACGATATTACTATGGGTACGGATTTGCATTTCTCGAACATCGAGAGTAAGGAAATCGTACCTGTCAATACGCCTCTCATTTTGGACGGAGAAACAGCCATTGATACTGATGTGTATCTTTTTGGCGATAACGAGAAGTCCTTTACTATGGCGATTGACTTTACGTTCGCTTCCAATGAAGCAAACGGAACTCTTGTGTCCAACTTCGAAGAAGACGGGCAAGAGGGCTTCAGATTGAGATTCAACAGCTATCCTAACATCCAGTGGGGAGATAAAACTCAGATCGCTGGTAACTACGTTAGCCCGAATCACTACCGCGACATCGTTGTTATCAGACACCGCGCTGGCGAAAACAACCTCTATGTATATAGCGGTTGTCAGACCACAAACGGAAATGGTGCAAGATTTGCGACTGAAGTTACTCGTACTCTTCTTACGAGAACAAGAGCAACTAACACGAATATGCCTATTACTTTGGGCGCAATAAGATTCCCCGATGGTGGACACGATTACTACGGTAAGGGCGTTATCCACTGGTGCAAGGTTTGGTACGATGACCTCGGAGAAACCAATGCATACGAATTGGCATCTTGGTGCCGTGAACCTTTGAGAATGGAGTTCTGCGGAACTGAAAGATATAGACTTGCGGGCGGTTCAAGCTCGAAAGCTCAGATGTCCTTCATCGCAAACAACCAGCTCACTGGTCGTGGTTATTGGATGAACAGTACAGCCACTAACGCAGGCGGTTGGAGAGACAGCTTGATGCGCACATTCTGTAATGAGCGTCTATTCAAGGCACTTCCCATTCAGTGGCGCAATATCTTGAAGACGGTCAGAATCAGTGCGAGCGCGGGTAACCAGTCTACCGAAATTTATGTTACGGAAGACAAGATTTACCTTGCGGCAAACACGGAAGTCGGTGGTTACACCACCTCTCCTTACGGAGATGAAGGTACTCCTATTTCGTGGTTTACGAGCAATGCAAGCCGTATAAAGTTCAAAGGGCGTATGGTTGAGGACGATGCGCAGTTCTTCACTGCGGCATCCGATCCGAGTGCTGATGGCGCTAATACCGTCAAAGAAGGGGACATCTGGATCAACACCGGTAACCAATCTATTGGTTATATGTACTTGCCTCAGAGCGAGTTGGATAAATATAATCTAACACCCGCTTATACGGCTTCTATTGGAGGCGGATGGATTATTGCCACGACCTGGTGGGAGCGCTCTCCGCTTGCGAGCAACTCCACGACCTTTATGTATGTCGGCACCACCGGTAACGCCAACGTCACCAGCCTCGCGAACGGCGTCTATGGCGTGTGCCCCTGCTTCTCAATCTAAAGCGGATAGGCAACATATAAATTCTCGACTTCGGTGTCGAGCGTAAAACAAACAGCTATCAATTGGTGGCAAGCTATCAGAAATATCTGGTGGCTTGCCCACCAGTAATGCTGTCATAAATAAGGAAGAAAAGGAAAATAAAAAATGTCGGTTTTAAAAAGCAGGAGAACACTATCGAAATTTGAATTCGAACATACTTTCGCAACATTCTATCAATTTTCTGCCGAAAGAATGGCGTCCGTCGCCAAGCGCAGGCACAGATGGATTTGTTGGAAGATGGAAGTCAAGCTCAATAAGATATTCAACGAGCTGATGGAAATTAACGAAGGCTATTTCGAGAGTGCGACCAAAAGAGAAGAGATAGATGAAATAATCAAAACAGCAATAGAAGATCTGAGAGATCTCGAAAAGCCGATGATGGTGTTTTGGAATATCGAACAATACGAAATCAGACGAATGGTGGCGTGGGCATCGATGCTGAATGCAGAAATAGATATACTATCTTCAATGCGAAGCACAGTAGCCCCAGCCGAGAAGGTACAGGTTTTAGATTGGAGAACGATTTTGAATGTAAAGTTTTTAAGCAACATTTTCGAGCTTCACCGAATAATTCACGGCAAGGTAGTAAGGGTTCCAAGTAAGTACGATGATACCTATTCATCTTTGCTGATTGATTTGATTGATGAGGCGTTGTATTCCTTAGTTAAGGCAAACCGGAAAATGCCGACGACAAAGAAGGAATACGATACAAGAAAGAAACACATCTCCAACGCCATATCCTGCTTAAGAAAAATGCAACGACCACTTGTGTTTTTCTTTAACGTGATGGGATACAGCGAGCGATCTTTGAATGAAATATCTGAAAAAATCAGTGAAGAGTTGAAGATGCTGTATGCTTTGAATAAATCAGATAAGACCAGATTTGGAAAGCTTGAATAATAAATAAATTTGGGTTGGTTATATTCTGCATTATTGCCACGAACTGGTGGGAGCGCTCTCCGAATGCGAGCAACTCCACGAACTTTATGAATGTCAACAACAACGGTAACGCCAACAACAACAACAACGCGAACAACGTCAATGGCGTGTGCCCCTGATTCTCATACATTAAGTAGCTATGAATAAGAGTGAACGCTTTATCTATAAAGGTATGGATGAGAAGGAGAATATGACCATCTGTTAGGAATAACAGTAAATATTACATCTGCTTGGGTTAAAGCAGGTATGCTTTGATAGCATTCTCGGTTTATCGGGTGGATCGCTAACGTGCATGGATCAGTCATTGGTTATTAAGCTGATTTCTTTACATACCCAGATAAACGCGCGATTGATATAATAACCGAACATAATAATCGACGAGAGGAAAATCGATATATTATAAGGATTTAAAAAGGATTTATATGGACAATTACGGACGAATACAAGTAAGGATAGCCCGTGATAAAGCAAGAAGACGGGCGAAAAAGGAAAAATTAAACGCCGAGTACGACAATTTTGATAAGGTTATCCGGACTCAGAATTATGTCGAGGCGTTAGGCAAATGTCGGAAAGGAGTCGCTTGGAAAGGTACAGTTCAGGAGTATCTCCAGAATGGAGTAACTGAAATGCACAAAGTAACGACAGCGCTTAGAAAGGGAGAGATTCCTAAGCTGGCGAGTAGTAGACGAATTGAAATCTATGAAAGAGGCAAGAAAAGAATTATCGTTCCGGTTACTATTAAAGATAGAATGACACAGCGCGTTCTATGCGACAAAGCGTTGACTCCCGTTTTATGCAGGTCGTTGATATACGACAACGGAGCCAGTCTTGCAGGGAAGGGCGTAGAATTTACGCGCGACAGGCTGGAATTTCATTTAAGACGTGCCATTGCGGAATACGGGAACGATTTTCACGCTCTTGTTTTTGATTTCAAGAGCTTTTTCGACAGCATACCTCATCGAACTTGCTGGAAGGTTCTGAACGAACACTTCGAAGATGAGCGTATTAAGAAATTAGTTATGAACATAATTTGCTCCTATCAAGAGCCAGAGATAATGGAGATACAGGATAGGAGAGAAAGGGAAGAGAAGCTTAGGATATTACATGGCTTTCAGGGAAAGGGCATTTGCTTGGGAAGTCAAATATCTCAGGTGATGGCTTTATCCGTCCCCAGTAAATTAGATCATTTTATTAAGGATAAGATGCGCGTGAAGCATTATATCCGATATATGGATGATGGGGTTATTTTCTCGAACGATAAAGAGTTCTTGCACGAACTTCGCGCAAAGATGCGTGAGGTAGCAACCGAGCTCGGTCTTACGTTCAACGAGAGAAAGACTCGCGTTGTCAGAATATCCAGAGGTTTTACCTTTATGAAGGTAAGATACTGGGTAACGGCAGAAGGGAAAGTAATAAAGAAGCTGACGCGCTCAGGCATTACACGAATGCGCCGAAAGCTTAAAAAGTTAGCACACTTGGTAAAGAACGGTACGATAACACTTGACGATGTGTATAACTCAATGCAGTCGTGGGTGGCACATTCAAGAGTGGCGAGATCGTATCACACATTGCGAAGTATGCTGAGTCTATATTACAAGCTCTTTGGTGGGTATAGAGCCCACAGAAAATATACGAAACAAGGATGGGTTAAAAATGAAATTTTACAAAATGATAAATGGCGAGAATTTCGTTGGAATTGGAACGTCGCTTGATATGAGATGCTTCCAGTTGAAGCACAAAATAATCCTGAGATGTGATGAAAGCAAAGCACAGTATATCCAATACAAAGACGAGCTTTATCGTGCCACTTGGATGCTTCCTGTGAACAACACCGCAAACACATATACGATTGTTGAGATCATCGAAATCAACGAAGAAGAGTATAATGCTCTGAAAAATGCCATTGAATCGGGCGAAGAGGTTGAGGTTACGCCTCCCCAAGAAGAAGTGGTAACTCCTGTTGAGCCGGAGATTTCTCCTGCTGATAAGGCAACCATCGAATATGTCAGAAGCGCCAAGATCAACGCTATGAGCGTAGAGTGCAACAAGGCTGTTACTAATGGCTTTGATGTCGTCTTGGCTGACGGATTGGTTCACCACTTTGATTTGACAATCGAAGACCAGTTGAACCTCATTTCTCTTAAGGAAATGATTGCAGCGGGCGCAACCAAAGTGCCTTACCACGAAAAAGGCTGTCTATGCAAAATGTATAGTGCAGAAGACATTACTATCGTTATGGATACGGCTTCGGCTCACAAGACGTATCATCTCACTTATTTCAATTCTCTCAAGAATTACATAATGAATATCAACGAAATCAGCGAGGTAGACGGCGTACAGTATGGAATTGAAATTCCTGCGGAGTATTGCTCTGAAATACTGCTTTCAATCGCCGAACAGTAACTATGAAAAACACACTTAAAATGGGTTGCCTCTTCTTAATCGGAGGGGCAATCTATGTACTTATCGAACTTGTATATAGAGGTTATTCTCACTGGACAATGTTCTTGCTCGGCGGTCTGTGCTTCGTGCTGATTGGCGGCGTGAACGAATACATTCCGTGGGAAATGCCACTATGGTTACAGGCTGGAATAGGCGCTGTAATCATCACGGCGCTTGAGTTTATATGCGGGTGCATAGTCAATCTGGCGCTCGGGTGGAATGTCTGGGACTATAGCAACACTCCACTCAACATATTAGGGCAGGTATGTTTACCTTTTGCAATCATCTGGTTTGTGATAGCACATTTCGGGATTGTCTTGGATGACTACTTGCGTTACTGGCTTTTCAAAGAAGAGAAGCCACACTATACATACAAATTTAAACATTAACAGGAGTAGAAATGTCGGTACTTAAAAAGGACAGAGGCGAAAGCGCGGTTCAGTTCTTGGAAACTGCGCGGAATTTAGAAATATTCACCCTCAGAACTTGTGCCAAATTTCCAAAGCGTTATACATTTTTAATTACTGCTGAGATAGCTCAGCTATCCAGAAGCATTTACAACAATGTAAAGTCTGCGAATAGCATATTTCCTACAAATCAATCAGAGGTACAAATGCGCCGCAACTTCTTTACGAAGGCAAATTGCGATCTTCAATGTTTGGTGTCCCAACTGGACGTTGCCAAGGTTATGTTCGGAGAAGAGGTCAAGGTAGGAACTTGGTGCCAATGGATGGATTTGATAGAGGAAGAAGCAAAGCTAATTTCAGCTATCAAGAAAATAGATAAAGAACGCTATAAGGACTTACCTCTTTAGGCGTTCTTTTTATATGGGTTATAAGCCGTTTTGTCTTTGTTTTGCGTTCCCCTTACCGTGGTAACAGTAACTACTTCTGCTACGTGTATGGCGGTGACTTCAATTACAACTACGCCAGCAATCACTACGCTGTCGCCTTCGGATCTTGCACAATATGCCCGACAAAGTAGCCTTCAAGGTGAAATCTGTGCGTGTGCAAAAGGGGCATATAACCCTTCCTTCGGGATAAAGAAATACGTTGATGTGGTCTATCGGACGCTTCTTGCATTGCTCGCGATTGTGGTAGCGAGTTTAATGATAGGTACCACTATGCAGTTATTCCCACAATATTTTACTGTACGGGGTATAAAGGAATTAAAAATGAATAGTAAGGAAAGACACGAGTTGAGATATCAGCGGCGCAAACAAAAGCGCCTTGAAAAGAAAAAGCGTTATCAGGATTGTTATGATTACGATAAGGTGTTTACGTTCGAGAACCTTTATCGTAGCTATGAGAAATGTTGCGCGGGCGTCAGTTGGAAGCCCAGCACACAACTCTATAAGGCGAATGCCTTGATGAATATAAATCGAACATATAAGAGCCTACGAGAAGAAAGCTATGTTCCGAGAAAGCTAAATGAATTCGACATCATTGAACGCGGGAAGCAACGTCACATACAAAGTCCTACGATGAACGATAGGATAGTGCAAAGATGCTTTTGCGATTATAGCTTGATGCCGATTATTTGCAGGACAATTATCTATGATAATACCGCCTGCGTCAAAGGACGCGGATTGAGTTTTACCATAAAGAGAATGACTCGGCATTTAGAGAAGTATTACAGAGAGCAGGGAAGTAATGAGGGATATGCATTACTCTTTGATTTCTCGCAATATTTTAAGAACATCAGGCACGACGTGGCTCTATCAATACTTGATGAAAAGATACCAGACAAGCGGTTGGTTAGGCTTGCAGGACTTATCATAAAGCAATATGGCAATGAAGGGTTGGGGCTTGGTAGCCAAGTGTCGCAATGTTGTGCATTAGCGCTCCCGGACAAGCTCGATCACCTCATCAAAGAGAAGCTAAAGATAAAGTATTATTGCCGCTATATGGATGATGGTTGCATTATCCACCCCAACAAAGATTATTTGCGTTATTGTCTTCAAGAGATTAAATCCGTATGCAGTGAGCTTGGAATAATAATCAATGAAAAGAAAACGCAAATTGTAAAGATAAAATCTGGCATCAAGTTCCTTAAAGCTCGTTTTATTCTGACGAAGAGTGGACGAGTCATAAGGAAGCCGTATGCCAAGAGCGCAACGAAAATGCGTAAGAAGCTCAAAGCATTAAAGCTGAAGCTTGATGCAGGGCTCGTAACCTTTGCTGACGTTTGGACACCGTTCCAATCGTGGCTTGGTTATCACAAACAATTTCACGGATACTGGGCAAGACGAAGAGTCTGTTCTTTATTCAATAATTTATTTTACACAGGAGGAAACACAAATGGATTGGCAAACAGTTTTACTTTCGGTACTTAGTATCGTATTGACCGCGTTGGTAACGTGGGCATCGGAGAGATTGATTTCTTATCTCAACACAAAGATCACTAACACCAAGTACGCCAACTATCTCACGGACGCGGTGGAAATCGTTACCCGCGCAGTGAAGTCTACATATCAGACATATGTAGAAGCGTTGAAGGACAAGAATATGTTTACTGAGGAAGCTCAGAAAGAAGCCTTGACTCGCGCAACAACCTTGGCAATGTCACAGCTATCGCAGGAACTCCAAACATTCATTACAACCAATTTTGGCGACCTCGAAGGATGGATTCAGAATGCGATTGAGTCGAGCTTGTACGATCTGAAGAACAAACCGACGAGCGATAAAGCCAACTAAAAATCGCGCCTGAGCGCGCGGGAAATAAAAAAGCGACCTATGGAATTAACCATAAGTCGCTTATTTTTTTGATTATTCGCTTAGTATATCCGTTAAAGTACTTTGCATTATTGATGCAACCCTACTGATGCTGTCATCCTTGAGGTGGGTGTATATTTTCTCAGTAATACGAGAGTTGGAGTGACCTAAGTATTTAGCCATATGGGCATAGTCAATTCCGCGCTCAATACCGAGCGTGCAGAATGTGTGTCTAAGGTCGTGTATACGGATGTGCTTCAGGTTGTGTTTAGCGAGGAAACGCGAGAACTTGTTGTTCATCTGGTTCGGGCGCAAGGGAAGTCCCTTTTCGCTGACGATAACATATTCTCCGAGTATTCCTTTTTCTTCTTGCTGTTTACGATATTCGAGCAAACAATCTTTTAGTAGAGGATCCATTACTAACGCTCTGCGGCTCTTCTTTGTTTTTGGTTCCTTGGTAATAATCTTCCCTTTGATCGGTGTTCTCACTTGGGCTATATAAATGCGTCCTGTTTCGAAGTCGATGTTATCCCACGTCAACCCCGCTATTTCGCCGCGACGTAGCCCTTCCCACATTCCTAAATACACAAATGCCTTCAGCCGTAAGTCTTGACTTTTATCTATGAGGGCGAGCAACTCTTTTACTTCTTGCGCAGTGTAAGCAGTCCCTTCGAATTCTTCGACGGGGAGTTTCCTTATCCTCTCGACAACATTATCGCTGATATACTCACAGTCCTTTGCGTAGTTAAAAACGGCGCACAGGAAAGTTCTGTCGGAGTTAATTGTTTTGGCTTTAAGTTTTCCTTCTTTTACGAGTCCGTCGATGTACTCCTGTACATCAATCTTTTTCACCCGGATAAGCTTTTTCTTTCCGAGTCCACGCGCCACAATTCTTCGCAGGATGTTGTAGTAATCCTCTTGAGTGGTAGGAGCGAGGGGTTTGTTTTCGATATAAGCCTTAGCACATTCTTCGATAGTGATTTGTGTATTGGTACTGTGCTTGCCAAGATTAGTTCTTTCGTATTCGTGTTTCTTCAGGAGAGCCTCTGCTTCCTTGAGGGTATCACACGTCTTGAACGTTCTCTGTGGCTTACCAAGTTCGGCGCCGAGGTACAATGTTACGATGTACTTGCCAGTCTTTTTATTACGAGCAATATTTCTCTTAACTGTTTCTCGTTCGCCTGTTCCTTTTTTACCTTGTTGAGTCCTTGTTAATTCTTTTACGTCTTCATTTTTCGTCATAGCTTCCTTTCCGTGTTTATTTGAGATCCTCTGCTACATATTATTATACACCATATTTAGACACTTGTCAAGAGTTTTTATGAAATTTCAATTTTGCAACTATTTTTGCAACTCGGGGAATATGGAGAAAAAGAAAATGAGCTTACAGTCATCAATAAACACTAAATATAGTGTTTTATGACGGCTATAAGCCCATATCTTGGTCATTTTGAAACAGATGACCTTTCTGTTTTGGTCTGAGTGACAAGACTTGAACACTTGAACCACGGTGTCAAATCGTGTCCTATCATACGAAAACAGGCATAAAACCCTATATTTTCAAATGTTTTAATTTACATACGAAACAATCCTACCATAGGACGGAAGCATTTGTTTGCAACTTTTTTGCAACTTTGCAACTATGGTTTCTCTGTTGATATGCAGTATGTATAGTATAACACGCGAGGCGAAAAATTGCAAGACCTCTTTATAAAAAAGCGCTCCTTTGCTGATGCATTGGAGCGCAAAATTTTTTTATTTGTCAAGCTGAATTGATCCAAGGTCAAACCAGCTTACTCTGACGGTATCGGAGCTTTCGCTCTTTGTGATTGCCTGTGACATTGAAACGCTGGTGTTGATGAATATCACTGGGACGTTGCAGATGATTCTATCTTCAAGGATGTCATAGGTGATTTCTCTTTCACTGTCAACGAACCCGATTGGGGTGCGGTTGTTCCCAAGCACAGGTTTTCCTTTGGCATATCTCATAGAGTTTCTTACACACTCCTCAGAGAAAACTACGCGCTCTCTGTTGGGGACAGTGGGGAAGGTCAGAGGGATTGTAGCTCGGGAAATGAAAATGTTTTCATCCATATTATTTCCCCTTTCTCATTTCATCAAAGATACGGTTCATTTCATCATCCTTATAGGATGTTTGCCAGTGACGCTGCAGATAGATAATATGTTCCACCTGCCTTGGTGTGAGTAAGTATAAGTGATCTACAACAACCTCTCTCCGCTTGGAACGGTCGGGGTGTCCACTGCCACCAAATAAGCATTGGCAATGCTTGAGGTGGTAGTCGCAGATCGGGCATTTTTCTTCGTTAAGTTGTGGCATCAGGTTCGTCCTTTCTGTGGGTGATTGAGATGGTTGTCATCCCGAGAATGCGGCGGACTCTGCGTTCAATCTCTTTGTCGATGATTAGTCTGATCTGTGCATCGACGGCTTTATCGATTGCGGGTTGCAAATCCTTGCCGTCCAGAGCGACGTGGACTGCCTTGGTAATCTTTTCTTCCAAAGCTTCCTTAACGATGCCGGGCAGAGTACTTCTGTCGATACCGTTATCGGCGAGCATTTGCGTTAGGATTTTCCTAAGTTCAATCTGTTCTACGGTCATATTTACCTCCAAAATTTTATATCAAACTCTTCTTTTATTGTCAGCTTTTTACTTTGAAATAGATGCGTCCATTTTGTGGTGCGGTAGCGTGGCGTGGTTCTTCAAACGTTAGCTTTATTCCGTCGAAACGTTCCTTGACAACTTCCTTGTATCCCACATTATTTTTGTCGTCTGCATCGCATTCGTAATAAACTTGAATCGCGCCGAAACCAATTTTCTCTCTCAAGAGCTGTTCGGCTTCCTTTGGTGTCTTTGCGCCAACTCTGTATCTTCCTGCTGTATTTCTCTGGCGCTGAGGTCGGCGGTGGTTGTCCACCAGCACTATATAGTTCTTGACTGGTTTCATTATGTATTTACAACTCCTTTGATTCTTGCCTTGTCGCAGATACACTCTATGCCGTTCATCACGACCGTCCCCATTGGAGTGGCTTTATAGACGATAGGGGTTCCGCCGAAGTAAGCACAAGCTTTCTTGGCATACATCTCTGCGGAGCGTAAGCTTATCGTAAGAAATACAGAGTCAAGATGTTTCTTACGGAAGTCTTCGCGAAGGCGTTGTGTATCTGAAGGTGGGAGCAGAATATCTCCCACTTGGCAAGCGGTTGATGTTCCGTGATAGTAAGTCATATCTTTAGTCCTTTGCGAGTAGCGCCTGCGGGCAAAAGATGATTGGTTTGCCGAGTGATTTTGCGTATTCGATTGTTTTGAAAACGCCACCCGCTTCTATGCCGTCGAAGATGGCGATAAGCATATCACAGTTATCCACCATATATTTATCTCTGTCGTCATCTGCCGTAGGAGTCCACTCTTTATGGATATAGGTGATTTTATTCGCCGCATTTATTGCCTGCTGATACCACATTAGATACCTTTTGTCGAGTGAGTTGCTTCCGTATCCCTTGCAGGGGAATATAAGGTTAAGGTTGATGTTATATCCCTTCTCAGCCAGATCCTTTACTGCGAGAGCATAAAGCAAATCGCTCCCCTTAGCCATTCCAGAAAAAGCGACTGTGCAATTATTCCTAATAAGCACATCTTTTATCCACGCAGAAACAGCCTGCCATTTGGTATTGCTCAAATTGTTGCCAAACAGACGTTGAGGTCTGTGACCAGTTAATGCAATTTTCATTATGTATCTTACCTTTCATATGCGCTGACTTGTCTGCCAGCTATGTATTCGTCTCGGGTTATCTCTTGCGCAGCAAAGACAGACCTCGAATGTTTTACGCCGGGCATCTTTCTGGCAATTGATGTAGCCATCGTGATGTTCCTTGCTTTTATGTAAAAAATAATATCTCGTGATCTTCCAGCGCCAACGTGACCTCTTGGCACGTTAACGCGGTAGTATTTTAGTTCTTCATTTGTTTGCATTTACACCTACCTTGTTATTCATAGCATTAAAGCCCGCCCACGCCAACGAGGGCTACGCAGGACGGGCTTTTAGAGCTTCTGTGACCGTTTACTAACCCCAAAAAGAATGAGGCTTAAACGGGCTTATTTTGCCTTCTGCGTGGTGCTTCCGAAACCGCCGTCGCGGACTCCGCTGGCATCATCGTCATCCATAAGGAAGAAGGGAAGAACGATAGCCTGTGCAAAGCCTTCGCCCTTGGCGATGTTGAGGGTTTTGCCCTCGCGTCCGTCGTTGGTAATTTTAGCCCAGATGTGCCCCTCGTTAGAGGAACCGCAGTAGTCAGAGTCGATAATTCCGATTGTGTTATCGAGCTGAAGACGGAACTTGAAGCCAAGTCCACTTCTCGGCGCGATAGCCAAGAACTTGTCCCCGTCGAGAATAACACGGATACCAGTCGGAATTTTGATTGTTTCGCCCGGTGCGAGAGTGATGTCAAAGGGTGCGTAGAGGTCATATCCAGCGCTACCCATCGTTGCACGGGCGGGCTTCTTTAGGTCGTTATAGCTTGTCTGCGGAAACTGTTCGAAGTCTTTGTTGAACTGTTCCTGCGAGATGATTTCAAATCTGTTCATATGTAATGGTTCATCCTTTCTTTTGTGATGCCGTTTAATATCATTTCTTCCCAAGCCTTTTCATCTATGTGAGGCTCGCAGTTGATGGCTGGTTGGCTCCATTCAGGCGGAGCAGTGGTTACAACACAGGCATCGAATGGTGTTTCGTAAACGTGTGGCTGATAGCGCTCTGAGCTGATGTAGTATTTTTCATATAATTGCATAGTTCCTTCGTCAAAGAACGTTCTATCGAAACGATAACCGCGCCCTCTGTATTCGTATGAGGCGGGTGAATATACTCTTATGTAGCTTCCGTTCTTGAAATAGATGGCATCTGCTACAACCTTCTCTACAATTTGCTCCACTGTATCAACCAGTTTTTCGAGTAAGTCGAGAAGTGCTCTATATACTATCTTCCGACGCTTTTCGTCAGCCGCCACAACTCCGTATCGAAAGCCCGGCTCTGCCATTGTTTGTACGAGGATTGGCTCTAACAAATAGCGTGGGAACGGATCCTTAATCATTTGTTGCAATGTATAACCCACAGTGACATTCACCACTTTCTCCGCGAGCTACCTGTTCACGAAACTCTTTGCATTTGCACTTGGTGTCTTCGCTCTTGATAAGAGAGCAGGGGCAATAGCCACCGTTCTCTTTAAGTTTGTCAGTTATTTTTTTGAGTCTTTCTTTGTTATCGGTTAATCTTACCTTCATTCTGAAATCCTTTCCGCATATTGGTTGTCCGAGGCAAGTTTCACCCCGAGAATGTTGTCCCAATGCTTGTTTTGATAGGGAACGAAACGCCCCCATTTAACTACGATATTATTAAGCTCTCTGAGCTTGCTGACGTACTCTCTAACTTCGTTGGGATAGTAACCCGTGTAGATGATTACCAAATCATTCGTGTGCTCTCTGAGGGCTTTTATGAGGCTGTAGAGGTCATCCCAAGAGTCAAACGGTTCAAGCCCGCCCATAATGATTGCCGAGGTTATATGGTCGTTCATATACGTCTTGACAATCTCATCGATACTTACATCGATGTTTGGTGCGGTGGCGAGGGCGCTGTTTTGGCAACAGCAACCCTCGTTTTCTTTTTCGCATTTGAAGCTACAGTGGGGAAAGGCTACGAGCATCGAAGGAAGCCGATAGTCTTGGAACCATTCGCTTTCAATGCGTTTGACTATCATAGCTGCACTCTGTCCTCAAACTCCGCCGCCTTACCGCGGTTGAAGTTATCGATGCATCTCAAGTACCCAGTAATTCTCTGGAAGAGCTTGAGGCGCTTCTTACAGGTAGGACACTTGTTTGTGATATCTACGATGTATCCGTGCTCGTCGCAGTAGCGGGAGATCGGCGAAAGACTCATATAGGGAACACGGTAGTTATCAAACATAGCTTTTACGATTTTCTTTGCGTGCTCGCCGGGGATTGCGCCCTTGAGGTAGCAGTGAATAACCGTACCGCCAGTGAACTGGCTCTGGAGATCTTCCTGATGCTTGAATGTGGTGTTGATGTCAACGATATCTTTTACGGGAATATGACAACTGTTGGTGTAGTACACGTCATTGCCTTCGCCCTGAGTGATGATATCGGGATGCTTCTTCTTATCAAGCAATGCAAGACGATAACACGTTGACTCCGCAGGTGTTGCTTCGTAATTGAACAAGTGACCTGTTTCCTCTTGGAACTCAAGAAGCTTCTGGCGGATGTGTTCGCCGACCTCAACGCAGAATGCGTGTGCTTCATCATCCAAGATGTTCTTACCCATAAAGTTTTCGCACATCTCATTCATTCCGAGAATACCGATAGTACTGAAATGATTGTTGATGGTGCCAACGTACTCCATATAAGCGGGGATGAGCTTGGTGTCGATTACGTTTGCCTGCAACCAAGCACGTTTGATTTCCAAACTCTCTTTCGCAAGATTGAGGTACCAGTCCAGACAAGCGAAGAACGATTCCTTGCTTGCGTTGTTTTCGTAAGCGATACGGGGAAGGTTAATGGTAACAACGCCGATAGAACCAGTGGAGTCGCCAGCACCAAACAAACCGCCGTTACGGTGGCGAAGCTCAGTCAAATCAAGGCGGAGACGACAGCACATAGAGCGTACATCGCTGATATCGAGATCGCTGTTTACGAAGTTAGCGAAATAAGGTGTGCCATACTTGCCCGCCATTTCCCAGAGAAGCTTGTTGTTGGGGTTGTCCCAATCGAAGCGGGAATGGATGTTGTATGTGGGGATAGGATAAGCAAAGAGTTTTCCTTCTGCGTCGCCCTCAAGCATAATCTCAAAGAAGACTCTGTTGATAAGGTCAATCTCCCTCTGGCAGGAGCCGTATGTAAAGCTTACAAGCTCGCCACCGATAACACAGTACTCGTCCATCATATCTGCGGGAGGAGTAAGGTCGAATGTAAGATTGAAGAACGCGGGTTCTGCGCCGGCACGGCTGTTACTGTTTACGCTGAACACGAAGTTCTGCATAGACTGCTTAACTTCTGCATAAGACAGACGGTCTTGCTTAACGAACGGAGCGAGAAGAGTATCGAAACCGTTGAACGCAACGGCACCCATAATCTCGTTCTGAAAAACAGTGACCAAGTTCGCACACTGGTTCAAGATAGAATCAAAGTGCTTTGCAGGAGCAGAGGTAGGGATGTTGGGAACTCCGCGAACACCCTTCATCAAGATGTCCTTGAGAGAATAACCTGTGCAATATAGGGTGAGACCGCCGAGGTCGTGAAGGTGCATATAACCATCGACATACGCTTTAGCGATATGCTCGGGATAAACCTCACGAAGCCAGTAGTCCTTGCTGACTTCTGCGGTGATGTATTTGTTCATCGCTCCGAAGCTGAACGGAGCATTTGAGTTTTCTTTTACGCGCCAGTCCGCCTGTTTCAAGTAGGACTCAACGATGTTTTTACTGCTTTTCATATTTCTTTCTCCTTTACTGTTTGAATACCCACTCGACTGCCTTGTTGTAATCGAGGAGTTCGTCGCCGACTTTAAGAGCCGGAGTCTTAGTAAGCCCGAGAGAAACCATCGTATTAACATCGGTAACTTCTTCGAAGTCAATCTTCTTCTTTACGAGCTGGGCTTTGAGAAGGTCACATTTGTTGCAACCTTCCTGAGTGAACAAAATAACTTTCAATGTTATTCGCTCCTTTCGGTATTGAAAATTGAATAAGGGATATTGTGCGTTTTGCAGAATTCGATTTCCGCTTTGCAACCTGTACTGCTTTCGCTATCGCCGAACACCCACATTTCTGTGGATCTCGCCAACAACCACAAACATTCCTTGAGCCCCTTATTGTAATCAAGTGAATGGTAGTGATAACCAAATGCGTGGACGGGGGAGAGGAATAGGTAGTTGGGATGTGAGTCCATAAGGTTTGCAACAATAGACTCAATCTCGCGCAAGTTTTCTTCTTTGCCTTGGAACGGATGACTTACGTAAATTACCTTATCGTAAGGAAACTCAAGTTTCGCAAGAAATCTTTGTGCTGTTACTGCCAAATCCTCGATTGTGCCATTGTTCTCTACGACGTAGTCATAGGTCAGGTCGAAAACTCCAGCATCAGCGATGTTGCTGACAATGTGTGCCACGGCATCTCTTTTAACAAGAACCGTTTTAGCACCGAAATCTTTTTGTGCTTTTTCAATTTGGAATTTCTCCCTCATATCGATGCACAAAATGTCTGCGTCAATGATGCCGCTACGGAAATCCTGCATAACCTTTTCCATAGACTTATAATTGTTGTCGTTGTATGTATCAATGAGCACTTTCAAGTCGGAAAGAAACTTTCTGTCGCGCTCGGTTTTACCGCCATCCCATCCTGCTTGCTTTGCAAGTTCCTTAACGGGGTTAACGATGCTTGTATGGTAGACTTTTTTGAAGCGAGAAAGACAACCTACAAAGGTGTCTTTCCCAACTCCGCCGGAACCGTTGATAATCAGTATCTCTTTCATTCCGCTACCTCGTCATAGAAGATGAACTCTTGGGCGTAGGGAAGAGTACGCATCCAAGCGATCATATTGGGCTTAGTCGCATCATCCTTACCAGACCACTCGTTAAGCTTGTGGTTTCTTCTTTGCTTGCCGATAGAGAGAAGGTTCTCGTAAGTCATTGTGACGGTACGTGTCTGCAACCAACTCTCGGGAAGCCAGCGGATAAGTTCTTTCCAGTACTTCTTATCACCTGTTTCGAGATACTTCTGGCGCAATCCCTCGCATCCATCAACGATGACGTTGGTGAACGACTTTAAGGATTCTTCCAATCCCACGAATGGGATCATCATAGACATATCTCCCAAATCGTCAATTTCAAAGCAGTCGATTGTGATAGGTTTAGATGCAAGCTTGTGCATCGTTGATGTCGAGTTGGCGGTGGTTCCAACCTTGTATGTATCAAACTCTTTCCACCAATAGAGAGGTGCGGTGATGTCTACCGATACGAAGATCTGACGCAAGAATTTGCGATGCTCCGAGCCGGCACGAATGAGGCTCGTTGCAAGCTTCATATCGTTTTCTCCAATTACCAGCGTGGGTTCAAAAACAGTGTCGCTTCTGTCCCAACTGTTTTTTGGGTTTCTCATTCCGCGTAGGGCTCCTTTGAAGCCCCACACGTCAGTATTTTCAAATCTCATTTTTTCTCCTTTACTCCGTTAAGAATATCCTCGAAGGTGTAGTTCTTTTGCTTCTTATCAGAACCTTCGATGTTGTAGGATAGCAAGTACCAATAACCTGTTTGGTTCTTGTATAATTCGGCGGCATAGACGATATCGCCAACCGATATGGGCATCTTGTCGTATACGGGTGCTTTAACCGTTAACCTCGCAGTCTTTCCACTACCAAGGCTCTTTGTTCCGATTCGGTATGACCATACATTACCTGCTTGGTCGTGAATGGGAGTCTTGTCCGTGATCAGAAGACGGCGACGATCTTCTTCTTTGTT
>JAZURO010000201.1:0-10521 GCA_045606265.1 Eubacteriales bacterium | reverse complement strand
TTGTCTACGGACAGTTCGAGAACATGATGACCCATTTCTACAGCACTTTGGGTCTAAAGTACGATTGGGCATTCAAGATGTTTGGTGACATCTTCTCCGAAGAAGACGAACTGAAATCCGCAAAAGACGGCATGACTCTTGGTATCCTGATCGACACGCTTCGTTACGATGCTATGCGCGGCCACTCCATCCTCGATGATATCTCTATCAGCAACGCTGTTATCGGCAGCAAACTGATGGAAAAGAGGTTGCCGCTTATCAGCACATACAGCGCAAAGGCGGGGGAGGGGAATCTTCCTCCTGTTGACGGAAAGCCGAAGAACCCGGATGGAACAGACCCCACGAAGGAGAATCCGCAGGGCGGAAGACCGGATGAAGGAGCCGCAAAGTCTGAGGGTGCTGAAGACGATGCGGACAGCTACGGAAAATAATAAAGGAGACGGCCTTTAGTGGATAACTGGAAAGAATTGGCGGCTCATTTGCATTTTGAGCGTGGATTCAGTTGGACGGAGATAGCTGACGAGCTTTCGTATCTTTTACCAGATGACAGCCGTGAGCGGGTAAAGGAGAGAATACGAACAGCCGTTCGCCGAATGCCGCAATATAAAGCGGCGAAAGAGAGCGAAGGTAAGATAACCCCACGGTACAATCCGATTCCGAATGATATACACAACCAGTACAACGGTGAAAAAATCGTTAGGTTTGGCATTGTCGGTGATACCCACATCAACAGTAAATACACGCAGTTGACATTCCTGCATGACTTCTATGATGAATGTGCGAGAGAGGGAATAGAAACCGTGTACCACTGCGGAGACATCGATGACGGCGAAGGAATGAGAACCGGGCATCAGTATGATCTCTATTCGCAAGGTGCTGACGAGCATGTTGACGAGATAGTTCGAGTGTACCCTAAACGCACAGGAATCAAGACCAGGTTCATTACAGGAAACCACGATGCTTCTATGATGAAGCGGTGCGGACATAACATCGGCCCCGTGATTGCCAAAGAAAGACAAGATATGGAGTACATTGGCTCTGACACGGCAAGAGTTTGGCTGACCCCTACTGTTGACTTGGAACTAAGACATCCGTGGGACGGGTCTGTTTACGGAATCTCTCATAAAGTCCAACGCATAATCGATGGGATGGACATTTACAACCGCCCCAAGGTGCTTGCTGTCGGACACTACCATAAAGGTGGTGAGTTTTACTTCGGCGGAGTTGAAGCGTTTATGGTTCCGTGTTTCCAAGGTGATACTCCATTCACGGTAGGAAAGAACATCCAAGTTGCCATCGGAGGGTATATCGTAGAGATTCGGTTGGACAATGATGGGAACATAAAGAGCATCACTCCGCGCCGAATCCGGTACGAACGAGCAATAAAAGACGATTGGAAGAATTGGCGATGAGTGACATCAAACTTGATGACAAACTGAAGAAGATCATCGAAGACGGTGACGATGTAGTTATCCGCAAGAAGAAGCGTGACGGAAAGCTCGTGTACATTGTGTACGAGCAGAAACTGAAGATTAAATCTATAATCCCATGCGATGAGCAATAAAGGGATTCTCAACCCAATGCAAACGGGCATGGGTAACAAACATGACAGGAGATTTACCTATGGACGAACCGAGGATTGCAGTGGGCGGAAAGACCTATAATTCTTTCACCGGGAAACTTAGGGTTCTTGCAAAAGAGGACGAGTTTCTGTACAAGGTAGAAGTTTGGCTACTGAACAGCGAAGTCAACCGCAACAACTGGCAGTATCTGAACCTTGACGAACACCGGAAACTGTTTGTGGATACGCCGATACTGGTTGCATATACAGGGAACAAGGTCGGTGATGGACACAACTTCCGCATGAAGCGGGACGAGAACGGAGATGCGTATGCTTCCTTTACGGATGCGAACGCAGAGCGGATTGTCGGTTGGTTCAAAAACGATGACGATATCCGCATTGAAGAGAAAGACGGAGTGCGTTGGATTGTTGGAAACGGCACAATCTGGAGCTACTATGCGAGAGAATTGGCAGACCTTCTGACGGAACAGGGAGCCGAAGGAATGGATGTGTCGATTGAAACTCTCGTGGAAGACATCCGAGTCGAGAATGGGGTAGAGGTCTTTGAAGATTATCAGATTTTAGGCACTACCATTCTTGGCAAGGGAGTCAGCCCCGCAGTTGCCGGAGCGCATATTCGCGCATTGTCTTTAGAAGATGACCTGAAAGATTTCAAGTTAAGGGTCGCTTCATATATGGAAACCGCAAAAGAAACTATCCAGAAAGGAAACGTGAAGCATATGGCTTTTAATAAAGTTCAGTTGGAAGAACTGGGCCAGAAGTTCAACGGCTATAAGCTTGTTGGTACTTCCGAGGACGGTAAGCATATCGCCCTGCTGTCTGAGTCCGACAACTGCTTCTATGGCTACACGTTCAACGGCGAAGACGAGATCAATGCCGAGAACATTAAGCCTGTGAGCCTTAATGCGGAAGCCGACTTTGGCGAGGACGAGAAGGTTGCCCTGGATGTCATCGGCGTGTATGTGGACGAAATCAAGAGTCTTTCCGCCCGCATTGCTGATGCTGAAAAGAGAGCCGAGAACGCCGAGGCAGAGTGCAAGAGTCTGAAAGAGCGCGAAACCAAGCGCCGCAACAAGGCTACGGTCGATGCTATCAAGGCTCTTATGTCCGCCTACAATGCCGAAGCCGAAGAGGCTATGGACGAGAAGGAGTGCGCCGATATCGTGGCTGCCGCTGAGAACGGCGAGTTCAGCGATTGCAACAACGCTGACGGTGAGTTCTGCGGTGAGGAAAAGGCTTGCGCTCTTATCAAGGCCCGCATCTTCGATCACGAACAGGCTATCCGCAACAAGAAGGCTGCCGCCAATGCCGCAGTGCATAGCTGGCTGGACGGTCTTAGGAAAAACAAAAACGAGAACAGCGATTCCATTGAGGGCTTGCTTTCCCGGATCAAGAATTAAGTAAAGGAGAAGTCACATCATGGCTTTCATCGCAAACACCATGTTTGAAACCAAAGTCACGAATGCGGTCTTTGACGAGACCCTGAACGTGGCTGGTAAGTATCAGTATTCCGCTGCTGATGCTGATTGCTCCGCTGGTCTGCTGTGCGTCCGTGCAAGCGCCCTCCCCAACGAGGGATACAGCGGTCTGTATAACACCAATGCCTACATCTTCAACGCAGCCGCCGCCACCGATTACGATGGCATCTACGCTTGCAACCCCTTCCAGGTTCAGGAAGGTTCCAGCCAGCGTGGTAACGTGTATAAGATCGGCGCTGAGACTCTTGGCCTTGGCATTCCTGCTGGCGAAGTGGACACCTTCACCAAGATCGAGTTTGATAACAAGTCGATCTATCGGTTCGGCGCTGGCAACCTTTCCACCGCCATCAGCACCAACACCTTCTTCACCATTGCGAACGGTCTGTTGGTTCCTGCCGCTTCCGCCCCTGCCAAGGCTGGCAAGCCCTATTTCAAGCTGATTGCCGCCGTGACCACCACTGAGGGCGCTTATGCGTCCATGACCGCCTATGATGTCATGGCTTGCCGTGATGTTGTGGTTGAGGCGTAATGGAGGTAAACAATGGAAAGTTTGAAGCTCAATAACGCTCCTGCGTCCCTGTTTGTCGGTTCCGCCGTTGACGAGCGGAAAGACCTCGTTGCTGGTGGCCGCCTGATCCTCTCCGAGGCTCATGGCCGCAAGGCTGCCGAAGTTCGCGGCGAGAAGTTCCAGACCCGGCTGAATGATACCGAGTATCAGGAAACCAATGAAAAGCTGACTCAGCGCACGATGATGTTCTGCGCTAAGATCGCCGCCGCCGCTCGTGGTGAGGAAGCTCCGGCCGACTACAACGAGTTCCTAAAGAGTGGCCGCAAGTGGGCGAAGGACCCCAACTTCCTCCGTTGCTTGCAGGGCATCACAGCTGATGTCATCAGCCCCATGATTGCCTACACCACTTCCAATGCCCTGGGCGCCCTTGCCCATGTGGATAAGGTCGGCATCGGCAAGTCCTACGAAGTGAACGTGCTGTCCAATGATGTGTTCCTGTTCCAGGATAGCGCCTGGGGTGCAAGCCGCAGCGTTCCTAAGAACTATCTGTACAGCAAGTCCATCACCATCAACCCCAAGCCCCGTTCCGCCGCTGCCAAGATCAAGTGGTATCAGCTGGTCGGTAACGAGCAGGGTGGTGCGGATATCGGTCGGTACTACCTGGCCCTCGCTGGCGGCTCCAACAACAAGGTTCTCGCTCTGTGGAACGGTGCTATGACCGCTGGCATTGCGAACTCCGCCTTTGTGCCTACCTACCTGAAGAAGTCCGGCTACAACACGGCGAACTGGATCGCCCTCGCCAAGGCTGTGTCCCAGGCGAACGGTCTGCCCCGTGAGAGCATTGTGGCTTACGGCGATTGGGCGGCTCTTGCGAAGGTTCTGCCCAGCGGCACTGCTGTGGATGCGGCTCTGACCTATGGCCTTGGTTCCGAGTGGTTCTCCAAGGGTTACATGGGGACTTGCATGGGTGTGCCTCTGGCTCCCCTTCAGAACGCCTATGTTGCGGGTCAGGTCAACCTGGCTTCTCCTACCGAGATGCTGTCCGCCTCCACCATCTACATGCTGCCTCGTGCGGGTGAGGGCTTTGCCCCCGTGTACATCATCTTCGAGGATGATCCCATTGTCCTTGAGATGTCCCCCGATGAGACTGGCGATATGACCATCGACATCAACATGACCATCTCCGTTGAGGCGGCCGGGGTTTTTGGCAGCAAAATTGGCGTCATGTCCTCTGTCTCCTAACAAGCACAAAAACAGTGGGGAAAGGGCGGTTTTCCGCCCTCCCCACCTTAAAAAGAATGGCATACACAGTATATTGTCACGAAAACAAAAAGAACGGAAAGCTGTACTTCGGGATCACGAAGACATCCGTTCGCAGAAGGTGGTCTAAAGGCAAAGGCTATAAAGGCCAACATCTGTTTGGAAGGGCTATCGATAAGTACGGATGGGACGGATTTGAACACATCATCCTATTTACCGGGCTTACCGAATATGAAGCCAAGCAGATGGAGAGGGATTTGATTAGGGAGTTCCAAACACAAGACCCATCAAGAGGATACAACATTACAGACGGCGGGGACAGCAATCCCATAATGCGGGGAGCGGAAAACCACAAGTCAAGATCGGTTATTGTATTCAATTTAGATGGAACATTCAACGCAAAGTTTTCAACGCTTGCTGATGCAGCAAATTACATTGGGGTAACAAGCGGAACGCTTTCCGAGGCTATTAATAAGACCACAAGCACAGTAAAACGAAAGTTCTTCTGCCTTTATGAAGACGAGTGCGACAACTGCGAGAAACAGCCTCCGAGGAAGCCATTAAACATGGAGAAGAGGTTCAAACCAGTATCTCAATACGATACGGATGGGACCTACATTCAATCCTTCAAGTCAATCGTAGAAGCATCAGAGAAGACAGGCGTGAAGAGATCAGATATATCCGCCGTGCTGACAGGCATACAGCACACGGCACACGGATTTATCTTCATATACGATTAAACCATGAAAAAGGAGTCAAGCAAGCATGGCAACAAGGAAAACGACTAAAAAGGAAGTCGCAGAGGAAGTGAAGACGGAAGTGGCCGAGGAAAAGACCTTCACTAAAGAAGAGGTAAACAATCTGATTGCTGAAGCTGTTGCAAAAGCGGTAGCGGATGCCCTTGCAAAAGCACAGACGAACGTGGTTCAGGTATCTACTGAAAAGCCGCTCGTCAAGATGCTGTTCATTGACGATTGCTCCGATGATAACGTCATAACTTTCGGTGTGAACGGAAAGTACGGAACTGTTACTGGCCCTGTCGGATACATCAATGTTCCCAAGGATGAATGGCTTGGCGAGTTCCGTGACAATCAGCAGCAGATGCTCCTCAAGGAACGCAAGCTGATTGTTCTTGACGGTCTTACCGATGAAGAGCGTATCATGCACGGGTTGGACTACAAACAGGGCGAATACCTCGATGAGAAGATGTTCAGGAATCTGTTCGATCACATGGAAGAACTACCTGAAATATTCAAGAAACTATGTCCGTCCGTCCGTGCCGTGGTTGCGGCAAGACTTCAGAACGGATACGATTCCAACGATCCGAGAGTCATGGGGAACAGAGACATTCTCGTGAAACTCAACAAGATTTCCAAGAAAGACTATGCTAATGCACCTGACGGCGATCCTCGTAAGGACGGACTCCTGTCTAACATCGTGCGGGGCATTAACAAGAAAGACGAAGAATAAGCAGGAGGAATAAGGGTGGCTACAACATTTTCCGACATTATCACGCTTTCGTTGGCGTCTAAGATAATCAACGACTTGCGGTGGGAGCAGGACTTTCGGGAGAATGCCGCCCTTTTTCTGCGCCAAAAATCCGTAGCGATGGAACTTGCGATTCCGAAGTTCAACAGACCTCCGGAGATCAGGGAGTTCCTTTCCTACACGGCCCCATCGTTCGACAGCTACTATGAGTATTTGGAAACTGCTGTCACGGGCAGCGGCTCTTTTGATACCGGGGCGATAGGGTACGAGTTGTGCAATGTGGGGATTCTTTCCATCAACAAGTACAACGAGCCGGAATACACTCCTATCACGGACTTCAGCTACGATGCGGAAACCGGAATCGTTACGATTAACGGAGATTATGCCGCAAGAACCGAGATTCAGTTCGACTTCTATACGGACGGCGTGTTCGATAATGAACTTAATGCAGAGATCAAGGAAATCCTGTGCCTGTGCTTGGCAATGGTATGGGAAACCGGATTCAGCGGAGAGTGGTTGAACAGAACTCCCATCCTCCAGGATAAGACATTCAGAAGAGCATCCACCGAGTCTGCCTGGACGGAAGCGCAGGAGCATAAGCGCAGGGCTATGGAAACTGCATTGAATGACAGGCTGATGAAATACGAGCAGAACGCACATTATCGGCAAGTTGTGACATACAAGAATCAGCAGTTTAACCCGTGACGGAGGGAGCATGAGCATTCAAAAAAACATCCGCACGGCCACGGCTGGCACTCCCGCCGCAAACTATGGGTCAAACGGAAAGAGGAATGACGGATTGCTGAAGCAGTATTTCGCCAATGAAACAAGGGAGTTTATGCGACAGAAGATTGGCATGACATCCGCATTGTACGATGGCGAGATACAGGGAGTTGACTACGATGACTTCTACGCATGGACTCCCGTGAAGCTTCGCTCTTCCGATTTGATAAACCCGACAACAGGCGAACACCTTACGGACGATTGGCAGGAGATAATCCTTGAGAACACGAACATAGACGAGATTCCTCTTGGAGCCTATGTTAAGTTCAACGATAACATTTGGATTGTCGTGAATCCTGATGGAATCGGATGCGTTACCGGAGATGCCATCGTAAAGCGTTGCAACTGCACCTACAACACCTACGATTACTACGGAAATGTAGTCAGAGTTCCCATGTCCTATCAGAAGGGCATGGCCCTCGCATCTGCTAACGATGTGAACGAGTACATCAACCTACCGTCCACTTATCAGCATATCATTATCCAGTTAAATGAGTACACGAAAGACCTTCACAACAACAGCCGACTTATCCTTGGCGGCGAAGGTTACTACCTAACTGGTATCACGAACTTCATTCTCGACTACACCCTCGATCCGAAGAGCTGTCACATCATCAGAGCAGAATGCCGTCTTGGAGAAGCGCAACATGCAAACGATGACCTTGTGAACGAGGTGGCTGGGGGATTAGATTTCAAGTGGGTAGTGTCAATAACTGGTTCTGAGAAGATGAACATTGGAACCACACAGGCGCTTATCGCATCTTCTTTGCGGAACAACGAGATTCCTGATGCCACAAACCACCCATATGATTACCTTTGGGAGTCTTCTGACTATTCAGTTGTGGCAGTTGACGAGAACGGAGTCTGTGAGGCTGTAGGAGAAGGTACGGCAACGATTACGTGCTATCTGCAAGAGAATACCAATATTACAGCTACAATAGAAATTACAGCCGCACAAACGCACTTGGGAGAACATGTGGAGTTTGTTACAGATTTACCCGATCAGATTGCGGCATACAGTTCCGTAACAGTTGAAGCGGCATTCTTCGATGATGGCGTAAAGAAAGAAAACGAAATCGTCTACGCATTCAGCGGCGCTGATATTAACTGCTTTGCTACGGAGAAGGACGGAAACAGACTAACTATCACATGTTATGAACCTTCCAACACTCCTTTGACCGTTTGGGCGTTCTGCAATGGGCAGGAAGCATCGCAAGAAACAAAGCTGGTAGGATTCTGATATGGCCGAGAAATGTGAATACGCACACAACGGTAGCGGCTACAAGTTCCTTGTATGTACGAAACTGTCCGATGGGAAGATTCCTACAGGAGGGCAGGAGGCGTCAAAATACATTTGTAACTTTCAACGGTTTTGCGCATTGTCGCAGCGTTATGAGAACACAGATAGCGCCAAGGGGTGCTTAATAAAGAAGCAACGGGGGGAAGAGTAATGGATTTTTGGCAAGGCATCATTATTGCCGTAATTGCCGCATCTTCCGGCGCTATCACAGCTTTTGTCAACAGCAGGATAGAAGCCAGGAAGAAAAAGAAAGAAGAAGAAGACAACACGAAGCAGATTTTAGACAAGCTGAACGAGATGGAAACCAAGCTGAATAATTTGGAAAGCCGTCTTGGTGGTCTTGAACGTGCGCAGCGTATAACGATGCACGAGCGGATCAAAAGGCTTGCGGCAAAGTATTGTGAAAACGGAGAGATAAGTTTTTCAGACTACGAAATCATCAAACAGATGCACTCGATCTATCACAATGATCTTCACGGAAACGGTTTTTTAGACGGCGTTATGGAAGATGTTGATAGGCTTCCAAAGGTTCGATAATACTAAAAATATAAAATACCCCTAAAAAGTGTGTAAAAGAAAGGGAAAACAATGCAGAAGTTGATTATTACAGGCAATTTGGTCAGAGACCCGGAGTCCGGCGCTACATCTACTGGAACGTCCTACTGCACTTTTACGGTTGCGGTTGACCGCAAGTTTAAAAGCGGCGGCGAGAAAGTTACGGACTTCTTCCGCGTTAAGGCATGGAGACAGCTTGCCGACTTGTGCGCAAAACATCTTGTTAAAGGCAGAAAAGTCGGAGTAGTTGGGGAACTTCAGGCATCCATGTACGAAGTAAAGGACGGAACCACAAAGCTATCCCTTGATGTGAATGCTGACGAGGTTGAGTTCCTTTCCCCCAAGAACGAATCTCCTGTAGCGGAGAATCCGCAGAAGCCCGTTCAATATCAGGACGGATTTACTGACATTTCTTCTGATGATATCCCGTTCTGAGGTGATATATGGATAAAGTAATTATTACTGAACAGGATATCCTTAACGCAAAAGACAGTATTTCTCTTGTCCTCAAATATACTTTAGCAAAGTATATAGCGGAGTTCAGCACAGAGAAAAAGCAGATTGCTATAAAAGAAGAAGGAACAGAAACTGTAGTTGTGCCGGATATGGTGCAGAGAAACACTCTGTTTGAATCGCAGTTCAAAACAGGGGTCTTTGTAAAGGAATATATGGGCAAACCGTTTGACCCTGTTCAGGACGCAAACGGGGAAGAGGTTCCCTATCTTATGGCGGCAGACGAAGCGGATGCCTGGGGCAACTTTGAAACTCAGCTTGACCGTCTAAAACGGAGCAAGGATAAGTCTGTTGCCGATAAGTGCTATGACATTCTGAATGACTACCATGCCTTTTGCCGCATGGTTAGCATTGAGATTGAGCAGGAGTTGCAGATAAGAAACGATATCGTTGGACGGTTTGCGTGGCTTGTAAAATATCTGATCTCCAACACAAATCCAGAAGACATGCAGAAAACGATAGATGAACTGAGCGAGTTGCAGGAGAAACTTGACAAGAAGGAGGAGTAACTTATGGCTTTTGAGAATTGGTACGAGCCATATAATCGGATTATAGGGTATGTAACATTACCAAACGCCGATGAAATCCTCAGAAAAGTCCTGTATTATCTGATTGATATGCCAACGGCAACGCATCAACCGTTCACGGACAACAGATGCCCAAGAACGAGGATATCAAAGTATTTGTATCACGATTGCCAAAGGCCGCTTGACCAGGACATACCGACTCCACAGCAGAAACTGTCGATATTCTTTGACCCGGAAAAGCCAGCAGATGCTCCCACAGAGAAAGGGTATCGAATTTTCCCACAGATTGCAATTACGGAAGCACAGGAAGATGCACAGACAAGGCTTTATGCTTTCATGGGTTTTGTAGATGCAACAAACGATTACCAGTCTGACATATCTCTTTGCTTCAGAATCTTGTGTAACACTTCCTATGACACGAACACAAAAGACTCTGCGTTGTCAAGGTCATGGGGAATAGCACAGGCAATCGTAGAAGCGTTGTCCGGCGTAAACATTGAAGGTGTAGGGACATTCTATTTTAACAG
>JAZURO010000200.1:0-3026 GCA_045606265.1 Eubacteriales bacterium | reverse complement strand
GGCAAGGGCGATCAGCGTAGGAGGCACCGCCATCGCCCAAACCGCCCCCTCGAATACCTCATCAGTCAAAGATGTGGCAGGGTATTGGTAAACTCCGTCATTAAAGACAGAGCCAACGATACGGAAGTACTGATCCTCCTGTAAAAAGTCCAGCGGCGCAATGCTTCCACCGCTGATAGTAAACTTTCCAAAATGCCGACCATTCGGCACTTCAAAATAATTGCGGATTTCCGCAAGTAATTCGGTAAGCATAAACGCCGCCTTTCTTTGTTCTTGTGTTACACCAACCGTCAATGATTAGTAACGGCAACAGTGTTTGTTGTCACTGTTAAGCAACTTTTTCGGTGGGGTCGGTTTATATGCCGCTCTCCCCTCGCCGAACGGCAATCTCTGTCGGTGTCTTTTATTCTTCGTCTTTCTTTTTCCGTGTCCGCTTCGGCTTTTCTGCGATTTCTTCAATCAGAGGAACGCCAAGCCGGTTCTTATCGCTTGCCAGTTCTGCGACCCGTTCAGCATCAACATCAACGCCATTGTGGGGGAATGTGTCCCCCACGGAATAGGCGTGATTGTTGTCCTTCAGGTCGTAGAACTTATGTACAACTCTGTACATTACGCGCCCTGCTCTTCTTCGCCACCAGCATCTTCGCCACCAGCATCGGGACTATCATCGCCGCCAGTCGCACCGCCAGCGGTGAAGGTAGCGACAACAACCTTGGAAGCGTTGGTCAGAGCAGCGACATAGTGCTTGTCTGCGCTGATAAAGGTCTTCTTGAAGTGGGTGTCACGCTCGGTTTCCACATTTGTCTCACGCTTGGTGTAAATGGTGATCGCAGGAACATCGTCTTCGGTACGGGTATCAGCTTCCAGGGAAACGATAGGACACTTGTAACCGTCCTCACCAGCGACAACACGACGAGAGGGGACAATACGGGTATTGGCAACCATACCAATTTCGCCGCGCATCATAACCTGATTGTTGTACTTGTCAGCGGAAATAAAATCGGGGTCTTTCCGCAGGGTGGACACCTGATGGGGGTTGATGAACATAACCTTTTCAGTGTTCAGTTCCTCGTTAAACTTATCGATAGCGTCAACGATACCGGCATAGCTGATAGCGGCGCCAGCATCGTGAGTGTTCTCAGACTCCAGCAGGGCAGAAATGCAATCACCCTCGACCTTGCCACGGATGGACATAGCCAACTGAGAAGTAGCCTCGCCCACGGGGTTGCCGTGTGCAGACAGAACAGCCTCATCGGTAATGTCAACGCCCTTTGCAGCCTTCTTGACGGTGTATTCCACAGCCTCAGCGGTCAGCAGAGCAGCCTCAACCTCAGCACCTTCGGCAACATCCACGGCATCGCCGATGTAGTTGTAACGGGGGACGGTGATAGTGCTACCGGGCTGACCTGCAAGGGTGTTGTCAACCTTTGCGAAAGGGGTAACAACGATAGCATCTTCAATCTTTGCGGAAATCATATCCGCCATAACTTCGGGATTAATCAGATTTGCCAGTTTAGTAACTGCCATTTTTCATTCTCCTTTTTTAGGTAGTCAATTCGTTGTACAAATCCGGGTTTTCATTGTAGATTTGCAGACGATCCTTATAGGACATCTTCTGGAAATCTGCCTTTGTAACGCCGGAGTTGCCATTATTTGCCGGAGGGTTAGCGGTATTCGCACCCTTCGTGGTGGTAGTTGCGACTAAGCTGGAGAAATCACCCCTGACAAGCGCATCCAAAGCGGAATTGTCCTTGATTTTGTCGCCGTCCAGTTCGATGCCGTCAATTTCGGCTCGACTGCCACGCATAGCAATTTCAAGGTTCTTGCCAGTAATACCCTTGCTTTCGTAAAAGGCACGAACAGCCTTTTCCTTGTTCGCCTTGGTTTCCTTGGCTTCAATATCGCCCTTGTACTTGTCAAATTCGCCCTTCAGCTTGTCGTATTCTGCCTTGCTGACGGTTTCTTCACCCTCAACAGGCACTTTTGCCTTTGCCGCATCCCGTTCCTGTTCAGCGGTTTTCAGCTTGCTTTTCAGCTCCTTGATTGTTTCGGGTAGGTTATCCATACTGGAGGTATGCAGTTCACAAATCTGACCCAGCACATCCTTCGGTACTTCAATTTCCGCACCCTCGAAAATCTTTCGCAGAGCCGCACGATCAAATTCTGCCATATAAATCTCCTTTCACGGTGTTCATACGCGAACATTCGTTTATATAAACATTTGTTTGTGGTTTTTCACACGCATATTATACAAACATTTGTGCAGTTTGTCAATGCCCCTCGGTTTAGGCGTTTTTCATCAATGATTCAAATATACTTTTAAATTTTCCCCTTGCACGGTTGATGCCGTCAGTAATGAACCGCCGTGCTTTTAGGTAGCGTGTGCCATTGTGAACATAGACAGCATAAGGACGGTCAGTTCCAACGGTGATTGTGTAAAGGTTTTGCGATTGCCTTTTCACATCGCCCTTGATGGAGTCGAACAATGCGCCCGTGTCCACAATTTCTGTATGCCCATCCTTGCCGTGTGGGTCTTTGTAGCCATACAGAATTTGATACTGGACGGAATCAACGGCGCAATCAGCCATTTTCTGTGCGCCTTCTTTGGTTGCACTATGCAATCCATTCAGCACCAATTCTGTATTATCTTTGAAAACGTAGTTGTTATTCGCCATCGTCAAAAATCTCCATTCTGCAACGGCAATTCACAGTTTCGGAAGCGGGAGCGTTTTCGTCGCCTGGATACCGCAAATTTGGAGCAAATTCCATATCAACATCTACCACAGTTCCGTGCAAGGCAATATGGCTTTCTCTTGAATTGTGGAATGAACAAATCCACCGTTTCTTTGCTTTCCGTCCAGTTTTGGCGGTGTATTCTTCGGCGGTGCTTTGCTGTGCCATACCAATCACACGGGTTCGCTCAGTTTCCAAAACTCGCATTGCATCCCGTTCCTGCATACCTGTGATGTTCTAAGTCGGAGGCCAAGCGGTCTTAGGAAGACAAATTATTGTGCCAACTCCTTGGC
>JAZURO010000199.1:0-7921 GCA_045606265.1 Eubacteriales bacterium | reverse complement strand
GCGAAAATGAACACAGCCTTGTTTCAAGGTGATTTCCAAACCAGATTTCCCCATAAAATTGGAATTTTAAGTGCTCGAAAGCCAGTAATTTCAAGGTTTTGCGCTCTATAAACAAAGAAACAGACCCTGAAGGATTTTGTCCTTCAAGGTCTGCTTTTTGCTATGTCATTGAGGCTAAGCGACTTTACTCAAAAGTGGATAAAGCCGGGTGCGAGGTGACATGTTGTTTACTCCCACTCGATGCAGGGACTTGCATCTTAAACAATTTTGTTTAGAAGATATTGCACCTGCTATTCTGATTATTTTGATTGCCCATATTATCTTAGCTGTACGATGGATGCTTATCAAAATCTTATCAGCGGTGATAAACGGTCAAGGATCACACAAGGTAATTGCTCTGGGTGGCTGTTGCCTTAATATCAAATATTATACGCAAAATCGATTGTTAAATCAAGAGGTTGCTGATTTTGCTTTGTATTCTTAGATTTTCAAAACAAACGACATAATATAGTCGATCATTTCTTCCGGCGTTTCCTGCATACCTGAATCCATCCATTTTTTTGTAATACTGTTGATAAGACCGATTTTACAGGCGACTAAATATTTGTCCCGTATAGTATCATTAGGATATTCTGCTTCTTTCTGATGAACTTTTTTGTCCATACGGACAAAAATCACATTCATATTCTGTGGGTGGAGATTTTTCATCTGATGTTGCTTTCTCGTGAAGCGATAAAAATGGTTAAACAGAAACTCCCTCCATTTTCGTTCATCGTCACAGTAAAGCGTTGGCAGAACATCTCCGATCAACTCGTCAGACATTTCGTTGGCAATCATATCAATCACATCGTTAATGGAATTGAAATTGCGGTAGAAAGAGGCTCTTGCCACCTGTGCGGTATTGATAATATCCGTGACAGTAATATCCATATAAGATTTTTCTGCCATCAGTTCCATAACAGCATTGATGATTTCTCGTTTTACGGAATATCCTTCTTTTTTCTCCATGATACAAATTCGCCCCCTTGTGTATCATTTGCCTCAAACCCATTGACTATGTCTTGTATGAGTTGTATACTGTTTCAGTAATGATACAAAGTGTATCAATCATCGAAATGATTGTATCACAAAATAAACTCCGTGTCAATAGAAAGGAAGCTGTTATGTTCAGATTACTGAAACATTTGAAAAAACGAGAGTGGTTATTCGCTCTCTGTGCGGTGGCTTTCATTGTAGCTCAGGTATGGCTTGACCTCAAGATGCCCGACTATATGAATACGATCACGCAAATTGCTCAAGGTGGTATCAATGCCGAAACAGGCACACAATACGAAATGTCCGATATTTGGGCAAACGGCGGCTATATGCTGCTTTGTGCCATCGGCAGTATGATATGCTCCATTATCACGAGCTTTTTTGTTGTCAATATTGCGGCAGACTTTTCCGCCCGGCTCCGTGAATCCCTTTACACTAAGGTACAGGGCTTCTCTATGAGTGAGATCAACAAGTTTAGCACGGCATCCCTTATTACCCGTTCTACCAACGATGTTCAGCAGGTACAGATGTTGATCACTATGGGGCTGCAAATGATTATCAAGGCTCCTATTACCGCAGTTTGGGCGATTACCAAAATCGCAGGAAAAGAGTGGCAATGGTCTTTAGCGGTTGCCATTGCGGTAGTGATTTTGTTGGTGGGTATCATTACTATTATGCTTCTTGTTACAAAGAAGTTTAAGAAAATGCAGATACTTACCGATAACCTGAACCAAGTTACCCGTGAGAATTTAAGCGGTATCCGAGTTGTCCGTGCCTATAATGCGGAAGGCTTCCAACAGAATAAATTTGAGGGAGTCAACGAGGATTTCACAAATACCAACCTGTTTACCGGCAGAGTGATGGCGTTTATGAATCCGCTGATGAGTCTTGTTATGAACGGTATCTCCCTTGCAAATTACTGGATCGGTGCATACCTCATCAATGCCGCTTCTATGATGGAGTTTGCAGGTCTTTTTGGCGATATGGTTGTCTTTATGTCTTACGGTATGCAGATCATTTCCTCCTTCATGATGCTGGCAATGATGTTTATGATTGCTCCCCGTTCCCTCGTCAGCGCAAGACGTATTAATGAGGTTTTAGAAACAAAGGAGCTGATTGAGGAAGGAAAAGGCGTAGGAAAAACTGTCGAAACCGGAACTGTTGAATTCAAGAATGTGTATTTCCGTTATCCAGATGGAAATGAAAACGTACTATCTGATATTTCCTTCAAGGCAAAGAAAGGCGATACCGTGGCCTTTATCGGTGCTACCGGTTGTGGAAAATCCTCTGTTGTGAATCTCGTATCAAGATTTTACGATGTTACTGGTGGCGAAGTTCTTGTGGATGGTCACAACGTCCGAGAATACCGCAAAAACGAGCTTGCTAAGAAGATTGGCTATGTATCCCAAAAGGCTGTGTTGTTTAGCGGCGATATTCGTTCCAATATTGACTTTGGTGACAACAATGCAGACGAAGCGACTATTGAAAAAGCCATTGATATTGCACAGAGCACCTCTTTTGTAGAAGCACAACAGGGTGGCATTGACGGCAGAGTAGCACAGAACGGCACCAACTTCTCCGGTGGTCAGAAGCAGCGTCTATCTATTGCCCGTGCCATTGCCCGTGAAGCAGAAATCTATATTTTTGACGACACCTTTTCTGCACTTGACTACAAGACTGACCGTGAGCTCAGACAGGCGCTGAAAGGCGAAATGCAGGATGCTACCTGTCTTATCGTTGCACAGCGTATCGGTACGATTATGGATGCTGATCTTATTCTTGTCCTCGAAAACGGCAGGGTGGTCGGTCAGGGTACACATAAAGAACTATTGGAGAACTGTCCGGCATATCAGGAGATTGCCCGCAGCCAGCTCAGTGAGGAGGAATTGCTATGAGTGAACGTAAACACAGCTCTGTGCCAGGCCCCGGTCCGGGCGGTCCGGGAATGCCTGCTCCCGGCGGAGCAAAAGATATGAAAAAAGCGCTCGGCGCATTGGTTGGATATTGTCGAAAATATATCGTTTTAATTGTACTGGCAGTCCTTTTTGCTGCTGTCAGTGCAGTGCTCTCGGTTATCGGTCCCGATTACATTTCGGAGCTGACTGAAACCATTACAAATGGTATCAGTCCTATGGGCATCAATATTGACATGGATAAGATTGCAAGTATTGCGACAACGCTCATTTTAATCTATGCCGTAAGTATGTTGCTCGGCTATCTGCAATCGCTGATTATGACTCATGTTTCCTGTAATGTGGGCAAGAAGATGAGGAGCGATATTACAAACAAAATTAACCGTATTCCGCTAAAATACTTTGACAGCCATAATCACGGCGACACCCTTTCCCGTGTAACAAACGATGTTGATATGATCGGTCAATCACTGAATATGAGCATTGGTACACTGGTGTCTGCTATTACAACCTTAGTCGGCTGCGTTGTGATGATGTTTGCTACCGAATGGCGTATGGCGTTGACAGCAATCGCTTCATCTCTCATTGGATTCATCGCAATGGGATTGATTATGGGAAAATCACAGAAGCACTTTGTTGCCCGTCAACGTAGCCTTGCGGAAGTGAACGGTCACGTAGAAGAATATTACGCAGGTCAGAATATCGTTCGTGCCTACAATTCCGAAGAAAAAAGTCTGGCAAGTTTTAAGGCTGCAAACGAAAAACTCCGTAAGCACACTTTCAAAGCTGAGTTCCTTTCGGGACTGATGATGCCGATTATGTCCTTTGTGGGTAACTTCGGTTATGTTGCGGTTTGTATTGTCGGTGCCGCACTTGCCTTTAACGGAACGATTAACTTCTCCGTTGTCGTTGCATTTATGATTTATATTCGTTTGTTTACTTCTCCGCTTGGTCAGATCGGTCAAGGCTTCTCCAGTATTCAGTCCGCCGCTGCTGCAAGCGAGCGTGTCACTGAGTTCTTGGAGGAAGAAGAACTCTCCGATGAAAACGGTAAAACTGCCCAGCTGAAAAATGTCAAAGGCGACGTCACCTTTGACCACGTTACCTTCGGCTACAATCCGGACAAAACCATCATTCACGATTTTTCTGCCACGGTTAAGGCCGGCAGTAAGGTTGCCATTGTTGGTCCGACAGGTGCAGGTAAAACAACCATCGTTAATCTGCTGATGCGTTTTTATGAACTGAACAAGGGTAAAATCTCTGTAGACGGTGTTTCCCTTGCTGATATTACTCGTGAAAACGTACACGATATTTTCGGTATGGTACTTCAAGACACTTGGCTTTTTGAAGGAACCGTTCGTGATAACCTAACCTACGGCAAACAAGGGATTACCGATGAAAGACTGCTTGACATCTGCAAGCAATGCGGCTTAAAGCATTTTATCGGCACGCTTCCGAACGGTCTTGATACGGTTCTCAACGATACCGTTACCATCTCAGCAGGACAGAAGCAGCTTTTGACCATTGCCCGTGCTATGGTGGAAGATGCTCCAATGCTGATTTTGGACGAAGCAACATCTTCCGTTGATACCCGAACCGAAGTCAAGATCCAAAAGGCAATGGACACCCTTACCGCAGGCAGAACCAGCTTTGTGATCGCTCATCGTCTTTCTACCATCCGTGATGCAGATATGATCATTTATATGCGTGACGGGGATATCAAGGAAACCGGTACGCACAACGAGTTGATTGCGAAGAATGGTATGTATGCCGAACTATATAACAGCCAGTTTGTAACTGCTTCCTAAAATAAGAAAACCGCTACAATTTTCATCTTCGTGTAGAATGGAAATCGTAGCGGTTTACTATTTATCGCTCCCAACTATCTCGCTTTTTTCTTTTTGATCCGCTTCTGTTGTGCCTGCTGTTGCTGTCTCTGACGCAGATGTTCATGTATGGAGCGTATTTCCGCTTGCGATTGATAAACTGAACGCAAGGATAAGCTTTTCATTGCGCTTGCCTCCTTAATCTTTCGGTATTTTTCTTCGCCAGTTCGCTGGCAGCTTTGCGGCGGTTTTCGTCATAGGGTGCAGTTAGTTTGAATCCAAAGCGCCCCTTGTTGACTTCAAAGGTCAGACAGCCGTTTCCGTCATCGTCGATCAATCGGCACTCGGAAGGATATTTCCCAGCAAACTCGGTGAGCCTGTTTTTGAGTGCAGTATTGTAGGTACAGACCTCGATCATGCTGTCTGCTTCGTTGAAATAGATGTTGGTAGCTTTCTGTTTCTTGGAAAGACCTGTTCTCATAAAACCTCCTGTTTTTCACGATTTTTTCTTAGCTCATCACCTGTAAAAGTGGGCTGATTTTTGGATGGGGAGCGTCCAAACGATGCACTATACGATTTGGACGCTCCCATTTGACAATTTGCGCTTTTTCCAGCTCTACACGGGAATCAGCGGGCTTCGTCCCTGTTGCGGTTTTTGCCACGGCTTCCGCTAAAGAAATGCCACAGATTATTACGGGAAATTACATCCTCATAGGTGCGGAGTCTGCTGCGGAGACGGACATTTTCCTGTTCCAAATCCGCTGTGCGGAGCTTACCACGGACGGACTTGTATTGTGCCAGTTCTGCCTTGACCGCCGACAGTTCTGACACCAGCGATTCGATTTTCGCCTTCAGATCAGCAATGGTTTTCTTGGCATCCTTCAAGAGCTTTTTCAGCTTGCCTTCCTGTTTCTCCTGCACCACAAACTTCTGCGCCGCTGTGACGAGGTTTTGGAAGTCCTCTTTGTCAACTGCTACCTTGGAACTCAGCGGCAGGGGTTTTGCTTCGATCTGCTCCACGGCTTGAATGGAAACCTGTTGTTGCTGTACTCGCTCGATGCTCTGTTCCAGTTCCGCAATTTCCTCTTTTCGTTTCTCTCGCTTAAATTCCAGAACGCTGAGATGTTCCTTGTGTTCTCCTTTCTGCTCCCACTCGATGCCATGCGCCAACATAATCGCTGCGAGTGATTCTTTCTCTTTCTGTACCCACAAATCACGCTCCGTCAGGGATCGTCCTTCTCCGGTGATGCCTTGATCAGCAAGCGCCTGTTTCAACGAAACACGGGTAGATAGTCCTCGCTTGCTCCCTGTGGTAAACGGGATGAAGTCGATGTGAAGATGGGGCGTAGCTTCATCCATGTGGAGGTGGGCAGAGTACACATGAAGCTGGGGATTGCGTTCCAGAAAGCTGCGGTAGAACTTGTCCAGGATAGTCTTTGCAAGCTCTGCGTTCTCTCCGGCGGCTCCCATATCGTCCTTGTTGCCCACTTGGAAAATCACTTCATAGAAAGTTTTTTCCTGTTTGCCGTCACGGATTTTTTCGTAGTAGTTTTCGATGCAGCGGTCTTTGCGTTTTTGCTTGGCGTTAAATTCTGCGAGAGCTGCATCGAACAGTTGGTGGTACGCTTCTTCGATGGGTGTGTAGCAGTATTCGATATTCAGATGGGTGCGTTCCGGGTCAACATTTTCTGCAAGGTAGGTGCGGCGGTTATGAGCAACGACACCGTCACCGGACATTGCGCTGATTGTTCGTTTGATAGGCGTCACCTCCTAAATTGCGGTAGTTTGATTGATATTCCTTTCGCCGCCGCAGCGGCGGGTTTTGTTACTTTTGTCAAAAGTAACGCAAAAGCACTTTTGACAGCGGAGCCATCAAAAGAGCATTGCGCTCTCCGAGGGGGTATGCGGCTTCTGCGGAAGCCTCTGCCGTCTTTCTCGGCTTGTGTGTAGTACCCACATCCTCAAAACACGGCGTGACCGTCAACCTTTCCGCAACTGTATTTGCTTCAATGCCGCCGCCCACAGGCAGAGAAGATTTTGAAAATCCTCTCTGCCATCCATCTCCAAATCTGCGGATTTTTCGATGGGGACGGGAGATGCGGTGGGGTCTGTGTCAGCCAATGCTCTGCCTTGTCTGCCATCCACAGGAGCGTGGCACGCTCCTGTCATAGCTCCCAAGGAGAAGTAGTCCAACGATAGCTTTGCGGCACTCCACGGCGGTCAAGATATTCCTGCCTTGCCTGTTCCCGCTGTTCTTCGGTGGGGGCTGTCTTGTATTGAGAGTAGAGCTGTCTGTTGAGCATGGCATCCAACTTTTGCTCCAAGCCTTGCCGGATTTCTTCGTCGAAATCGTCCTCGCCGTTCAGATGGTAAAGCACCAGATTGACGAACAGCTCATAGGGTATCTGTACGTTTTTCATTCGCTTCTTTCCCCTCCTTTCCGTGACGGTTGTGACGATTGTGACGGTATTTTTGATACCGCCCCTGCTGTCATTTTAATCGTCACAACCGTCACCAATCGTCACACAGTCTTTCTCGCCAAGCTGATGAAGCTGCCGTTGCGAGTGCGCTTTACGGTGTATTCAATGTTGCACTCATTCAGCAAATCTCCTGCTTTGACATTGAGCCTGCGGGTCAGAATGTTGGGCTGAATATCCTCCCCAAGCAGAGCCACAAGCTCCGTTGCGCTGCCGTTCCATACCGGGTTATCCTCGGTAATCACAGCGGCGATCTTGTCCAGTAGCGGGTCGGGAGGGCTTTTCCAAAGCTCTGTTTCCGCATGGTCGAGCTGCCATATCAGCTTCTCGGCATCCCTTGTCAGATGAAGCTTTTGGTCGGGCTGATCTCTGCCGACAATTTCAAGGGTGGCACTCAGATCGGTGCGCTTCTCCTTTTGCAGGAGGAAAGCACCATCGGCGCAACCCAGAATGCCGGTGGTGCCGGAGATCATCTCGAACTTATCTCCCGACTGCTGCTTCCGGGTGTGGTGCACCAGCATAAGGCAGATGCCCTTGGAGTCAGCGAACAGCTTCAGACGGCTGATTACATCATAGTCGCTGGCGTAGCTGTAAGCCTCGCCGGACACCTCCCGGATTTTTTGGAGGGTGTCGATGATGATGAGCCGGGTGCCCGGATGCTCCCGAAGGA
>JAZURO010000198.1:0-11504 GCA_045606265.1 Eubacteriales bacterium | reverse complement strand
CTGTTGGCACTCGGCATATCTGCCATAAGCAATCCAAACAAACAAAGGTCAAGGTATGTTTCCATCCATCCGTTATCTGTTGCTGTGGAAATCGCCCGCACTGTACAGTCGCCTACACTCTTTCTTTTGGGGTTCAAATTTATGTACTGCCACATTTTCGCCACCGCCTTTCTCAAATGCTGACTGCTCGATAAAGCCATCGTTTATCAGTTCCATAATGGCTGTGTAAATTGTTACGAATGGCATCAATTCAAATTTAGGCTTGCTCTTGATGTATTCTTCGATGGTCAAAAAATCGCCTCCTTTTCTGCTGAAAGCATAACAAAAAAGCCGCCCTCGCACAATCAAGTGCAAGGACGGTTTTTGTATAATTTTAGTTTGATTTTTGTAAATTCTCAATTGCAATGTCAATGGCTTGCTTTCGCTTTTCATCAAAACTTTCATCGCCGCCATGAATGTATTTTTCTTTGATTTGTTTGAGCCAATAAATAGCCTCTATATCGCTCATTGGTTGCCTCCATTTCCATATTTCTTTTTATAGCAATCAATACACAAATATAGAGCGTTGTATGTGATCGCCGGGTTTACATCGTCAATATAGCAGTACACCTCACTCAACGGTTTTGGTGTTCCACAATGTTCGCACTTGCCGTTATATTTCCGGCTTTTCATCATCTTTTTGCGTGGTGCTATGTATGCTCTTGCCATCTTCTGCACTCCTCTCGAATTTAGTTCCTTTTAGAAACCCATCAATAATAATATTGTCCCACAGCTTGTGACAATCATCGCACACTTGAATATAGCCGTTATAAGCATTTCCGTTGCCGACCCACCCCAAAGACTTCGGCACAGCTACTAAATCCCAGCCGTCTGGCATGGGTTCGAAATTATTCCATCTCGTGAATCCGCCGTCCGTCTCTCCTTCTCCGGTGCATTTAAGGAATATGTGTTTGCCACATCGGTCGCAGGTAACTATTTGACCATTTATTTTAGCCATTTTATAACCTCCATTTTATAAATTTGGGAGGGTTGCCCCTCCCTGTTATGCTGCGTAAGCGGCGATCTCAATCGCCTCGATTTCTTCATAGGAGAAACCGAAATTATTACGAAGCAGATCAGCCTGCTCAGAGCAGAAAATGCAAGCCTCCATAGTGGAGTGGTTTGCGAAATATCTAATTCTGCGCTGATATTCCTCAACGGCTTTCTGCTTGATGTGAGCATCAATTTCAGCCTTGCTGTGGAAATAGATGTGGTCGATGTAGTAGCCTTTATACTGTGTCATAATTGTTGCCTCCAATTAAATAGTTTGTTTTGTGTTCCCCTTAACTGTCTTTATTATACACCATCCATCCCCATTTGTCAACAACTTTTTCATAAAATTTTATAACTATTTTGAGAAAAAGAAAACCCCACCTTTCGGCGGGGCGTTCTTTATAGGTGTTTTTCCAGCCTGTCCATCGCCTTGTAAACGATGTTTTTCACTTGCTGGGTGGATAGGTCGTATTTCTCAGCCAGCCGTTCGTAGGTCGTGCCATTGAATAGCCGGTCACTCAAAATCAGCCGATGCCGTTCATTAAAAATCCATTGGTCAATGAGGTATTGCAGTTCAGACCTTGACAGATTATATGCTTCGGTACTTTTCCGCAAGGTCTACCTCCTCCATCCCGACCATTCGGCAATAGTCGATTTGCCGCCGCATAATGGGCGAAATGTCGCTGACGATCAGCATTTGATCGCAGTTCATAAGCAAATCCGCTGCAATGTCGAAAATATCATCCTGCGAAAAATCGCCGTTGTATAGATGCTCAAAAGCGATAGCGGCAGGAATAAAACAATGCGTGGGATTTTCCATCTGCAACTGCAACACGATTTTAGATGTACGGATGGAACTATCTTCTGTTTGTGCGTGTGCGACAAATACAGTCAATGCGTTACCTCCGTCTTACTCTTACGCCTTTTGCGTTCCCGTTTTTCTTTTTCTTCTTTTTAATTTTGATCCTCAGTCTCTGCGCCATTGTTTACATCATTCCCATCACCAATAATGTTGGTGCCTTGACCGTCTTGCTGGTAATCATAGGAATATTCAAATGTTTCAAATTGTGCTTCATAGATCAGCCAGCCAGCATTACTGGCAAAGATTAAAGAGATGCAGACAATGAGAGCAATCCACAGACGCTTGATTTGCCGCTCCATCCTTGCCATAGACGATTCATGCACGATATAGGGTACGCTTTCGGGTGCATTTTGCACCTTCTTACAAGTTTCACAGTTTGCCATAATTTTTACCTCCAAATCTTGATAGCCTCCAAATTTTTAACAGGGGAAAGGGTATGGGAGGCATTTCATACCCTACGGCGTTGCAATCGCCGCCCCATGTTTGTGATTTTACCAAATCAACCGCCGATTGTCAACCACCAAAAAGCAACTTTACACATACGCCGAGAATTGGCACGGCGATGGCAGACAGAATGCCGATCAAAATGTTCAGCTTTGTGTTGCTTTTTGCGAACTCCAAGGTCAATCGATCAATTTTCTTGCTCTCCTCTTTGACCGTCTTTTCGCAATCTTCAATCAGCACATACCGTCCGTCAAACTCGCTTTGCAATTGATTTTTCAAATCGACATAATCCGCGTGTTCCATATTCAACTTGCTTCAACCACCTTTTTTTCGTGCTGTGTGCCGAAATAAAACGCAATTACAACGGCAAAAACCGTCATAAACTGGTCTGCAAGAATGTTTCCGACAATGCTTAAATAGCAAAAAACAGCCGTCAAAAGAATGGTAACAATACTTTTGATTGTTAAAAGCTTGGATAATTTTTCCTTCATTTTGTTCCTCCTTAACCCCAGATAACCTTGTGCCACGTCTTGTCCCACTCCTGCAGGGCGCCGGTGGGGGTGCAGGCGTTGTCCTCCTGGAAGTGAAGAATGGCGCTGGTAAACTTGGGGCCGGCTTTGCCGTCAGCGGCTCCCACTTCGGTGTAACCCAGGGCGTTCAGTCGTTTCTGCAAGGGCTTTACGGCAGCGTGAGCGGCGTTGACCTTGGTGGATACGGTGACGGTCATGCCCAGCGTTGCCAGGTCTGCTTCGCCTGTCACAGGGGCGCCCAGCGCCTTTTGCAGCTCCCGCAGAAAATCCTCGTGGGTGTATGTATCCGTTTCTGGTTCCTCGTCATACTTGGGAACGCCGTAGCCGCGGATATACCTGCCGTTGACCTCCAGCGTTCTGCGGCCTACAGCGTTTTCGTAGTTGCCTTCAATGACGGTAATCACGCCGTTCTCCACCTTTTCCACGATGCCCACATGGTCGGGGGTACCGGTGTTGTCGCCTTTTCCGCTATCCTGCCAATCGTAGAAAAGGTAGTCGCCCGGCTGCGGTACATAGGCATCGTCTTCCACCCAAATGCCCATACTCTTGAACGCCTTCACGTGGTAGTAGCAGCCTACTTCGGTCGGGATAATGTCTGTAGCAATACAGGCGATAGCCACCGCAGATGCAAAGCCGGAGCACCAGGAGTCGGTGTATTTCAGCTTGTAGCCTCTTGCCAAGGGCTTGTGGGAATTGTATGTGTCAATGATCAGCACATGGCTGTCGTCATATTCATTCCTGCCAACCCAATCCTGTGCCTGGGCAACAATTTTTGCTCTTGTGCAACTCATAGAGATCATCTCCTTTTGTGTTAGCCCCACCACTTCGGATGGGGCTTGTTTTACTCGGTTTCTTCCTCGACAGGCTCAATCGGAATATCGGTTTCGGTGTACTCTCTGCCGCTGTCGATAGGGTCAATGGCTTCGGCATACATTGCACCATCCCGCTCAATCATCATGCCAGCATCGGAATAGGTGTAATCGTAGACCTTGCCGTTGATTTCCTTAGTGGTTTTTACAATCATGTTTTAACCCCCTTATACTGCCACGATTTGGCTTGCGTAGGTTGCCCAGTTCGTTGCCGCAATCCATTCATCATACAGAGCCGCAGGCACACGAATTTCACAATCGGCGGAGATACTAACAAATGCGTTAGAGTTCGATAATGTCGGAACAGCGATACACTTGCTGAAGTCGTAGAAGCGAACGCCGTAGCAACCAGCGAATGCATTGCTGTTAATTCTCGTAACACTATCGGGGATTGTGATAGTGGAGAGGGAGTGGCAATAACTGAATGCATTGTTGCCAATGCTCGTGACACTATCGCCAACTTCAACTCGACGTATGAAATTTCTATATATACGATTCCGATTATCAGACCCATCAGTATGACGAAGGATATATGAGCCCGATGTAGCATCGGAGTAACCGGACAGCCCCATTTCACCAGCTACGGTTAACTGAATGACGTAATCACCCGGGGCGGCATATGTGTGGGTTGGCGTCCATTTAACTGTGCTTATGCTTGTACCTGTCAGCACATCGGGTTCTGTTCCGTCACCCCAATCGACAGTAACTGTGCCGTTAGGACAAACGCCAAGCATGGGGGAAGTTCTGCCCTCTTGCAAGGTAATGTAAATACGGGTCTTGCCATCGTCCGTGATGTACATTGCACCCACATCGACAGCACGATTGTGCGCCTTAATATCTTCCAAAGACCAGTTCCAGCCTTGACAGATAAGACCTTCACGCTCGGGCAACTTGGGCAGTTCGGTCAATGCCTGTGCTTCTTCCACGGAATAGGCATACAGGCAAGTGCCGTCATAATCGTAGAAGTTGACATCCTTTTCGGGCACACTTGCAGCACCACCGCCAGCATTTTCTGCCGCCGCATTGAGAAACATCTCCATTCTGGTGATCGGAGCCGGCACGGAAACATCTTGCCCAGCCATCTTTGCAAGGAACATTTCTTCCCTCGTGACAGGCTTAGGCAAGGCAACATCCTGCCCCGCCGCCGCTGCCAGGTACATTTCTTTTCGTGTAATAGGATCCATGCTTCTCCTCCTTATTCTGTGTATTCCACAGGCGTAATCACTCCGCTGTCATCGATGGTCAGCTTAAAGGCCTTCCCACCGGGGCTGTGCAAAATCACGTTGTCGCCTTTGACCTTCACGCCGTCAGATAGGAAGCCCTCAGCGGTATACTTGATCTCCTCGTTAATGGCGATCATGGGATTTAAGCCGACACCGGTCATGGGGAACACCAATCGGATGTATGCCACACCCAGGTTACTCAAAGTTGCGCTGCTTGCAATTTTGAACGAGCAGCCGCTTGTTTTTTCCGTGTAACCAGTTACATAATCGGGAACACCATTAACCACATTGACGATGCCCATGCTGGCAACCCTTTCACGGTTGCTGTTGTAATAGACAATGCCGGCAAAGGTCTTTTCTGTATCCGCAAAGCTCAAATCGTTGCAGTTGAGCGTATCACCCAGCGCAATCGGGAAAAAGCCGGTGGTCATGTAATACTCGCTTGCCGCCAAATCCGTACCACTGCCCAGGCTGGTAAACCGCACACCTTCCTTGTAACCGATGCCGTTAAACACGGTTGTGCCGTCTGTATCCGTTGCATTTGCCAGAACGTCCGTGAAGCTCTTCACCACATCCGCATCGAAGTGAGCATCCAGATCCACCTTCGTTGCCAGCCTCTTTTCCGTTTTCCCATCGAAGTAATACGGCTCATTGCTCTTCACTTTGAACCATCTGGTGATAGGCTCCTGCACAATGGTCATTTTCTCCAGGTTGCTGGGTGTGTCCGTGTAAATTCGGTCACGTGTGGCCGTGCTGTTTCTGTAATAGCCGATGTCATAGTACACCAAGCCGCAACAATCGCCATACATCGCAACAGCCGTATACTGGCCACCGGGTGTGTACTTGGAATTGGTGGAGTTCCAGTCCCAAATAACAGAAGACGACATATCGATATAGCGGCAATCGTTCAAATAAACGCCCCATTTTGCATAGGGTGTTCCGTTTTCCGCAGCTTGAGGCTGTACCGCAACAGCCAAATGCACATCGTTGCAATTGGTCAGATCAACAGCAGTTTCGCAGCCCTGGAGCACCGCCTCAATGCGCATATCATGGTTCCAGGCGCTATCTTCGCTGCCAGAAAGGTCAAAGTTGATAGCATGGATACCTCTGGTAAACGCACCGGCAATGCGGACGCCGTAGAGCAGTGCGCCCCAAATGAAGCGAACTTCATTGTTTCCATCACAACTCATGTAAATGCCGGTGCCGCTGCAGGTGCCATCGGTGCTGTAATGCAGGCCGCTGGGGTTTTCTTTCACGATGCAAACATCGTGGATATATCGGCCTCGCTTCCACTGGGGCGACCAATGGACATAAGGTTCGGTATCCCTTGCTGTATCGTGGGTGGTGTTAATGTCAATGACATGGCCGTTAAACGCATACGGAACACGGATGATGCCGTAGTTGCCTCTGAGTGTTGCGGAGCTGCGCATTTCGATGCAGTTTCCGCTTGTATTCACGAAATTCAGCGTCGTGTTCTGGCTTAGTTCCAGGCAGCAGTTGGGCCGGATCACAAGTGTATCGCTCAGCACATAAGTACCGCCGGGAACACTTACCACTCTTTCATTGGCAAGCGCCTCCTGGAAGGCCGCCGTGTCATCCGTCACGCCGTCACCCATTGCGCCGTACTGTTTGATGCTGTTGCACATCAGCAGCTCCGCAAACTCTTCCTCAGTGCCCACAAAGCCAGCCTCTACCGCATACTGGTAGGCGCTCTTGCCATCCTTGCCGGAGCCGCCGCCATCGCCACTGTCGCTTAGATCATCGTCAGTCAGAAGCCTTGTGCGGAAGCAAACATTCTGAATTTCATCATCGAATTTGCTAACCACAACTTCATCTAACGTCGCACGTGTATTCCACTGATGCGTATCATTGTCCATTTCTTCAAAGGAGGATACTTGGTGGAATGTGATTCGGTAATATTTTCCGCCGCTTGTCGTATTGGATTTTTCTGCAGTTTGTAGAACAAGAATTTGTTTTGCGTTGCTTTGTGGGTTTGTTACTGTTGCCTGCATACAGCAAGTCATGTTTGCCTCATATGCGGCATAGATTTCCTCGATACTCTCCACAACTTCTGCCGTCCCAGCCTCATAGTCCAACGTCGCATGAACCCAGAATGTGCCAGCACCACCGAATCCGCCTTCGTTCAGAATTCGATGAATCTCATCGGAAACATAACTGCTCAAATTGACATAATCATCCGATTCTAAAGTGCCTATGGACGGATCTTCTTGCACATTTACCACAATCGAAAACGTAGACAAATATGCTCCATTTGAGACCATTTCAACTTGCAAAAAAACATTGCCGGGAAAGGAAATAACTTGCTTCGCAAGAATAATCTGCAAATAATTATCTCCAACCTCAATTGCGCTTGTTCCGTCTTCCAATGTATCATATGCGCCACCAGTTTTGTCTGGTTTTCCGAAACGAATAATGCAAGATGCATCAGACGGAACCTGCCAAGGTTGACCGCCATTTGTTAATTTAATTTTAATTGCCCTTGAGTTGGCATCACCCTGAACGGCATCGATAACAGGTGGCATCTGTTGCCGATCAATGGCCATTGTTATTGTGTTTGTAATTAGCATTTACGGCTCCCTTCCAATCAATGTGTACGTGCCGTCACCGTTGTCCATCCACGACAAAACCATTGGTGCGGCATTTGGTATTTGCAAATAAGCCCCATCCCAGTTTGGATTTAAGGCCAAATTGAGATCGCCATTTTCGCTGTTTATGTATATTCCGGGGGTGTCGTTGCTGGCTTGAATGGTCAACGATCCGTCTTCATGCGTAAGGGACAAGGTGGTTCCTACCGGGTTTCCGTCTATATCACTTGTTTGTCCAACACTGAAAATTTCATTGTATGCACCATTAAATCCCTTCATGCTAAAACGTTTTTTGTTATCGATGAACAGGGACTCTATTTTCAATAAAGGAAAATCACTTTCGGTATCCATAACAACAAATTCTTTATTTGTTTGCAAACCAGAATTAAAAATCGCCCTGTTTCCACTTGACAAGTCTATTTTTATATCACCGTCAAGCGATTCAATCATTCCGGCCTTAAATAAAAGGCCATAAAGGGTGCCCGATGTAATAAAGTCGGCAACAAAATTGCCATCAAGAGTCCAAGCGGAGTTATACGGGCCGTTTACTCCGTTGTGCGAAAAACCTATGCCAGATTGACCAATGCGCAAAATATTGACTGCCGTGTTAATATCGGGCGTGTCCATATAAAGTGTATCGATGGTGTTTCCATTGGCATCTACTCTCTCTACTTTATATCCCTTGCCATTTGTGAGCCACGCAGTTGCAGCCGCCTTTGCTCGTTCGAGGTCTGTCATTGTCGGTGCTTTTTCGATTTCTTTTTGCTGTTCTACAATGGTATCGGCAATGTTTGCACGAACAGAGCCAAGGGTAACAAACTTTACATGATCAGCAATAACATCATAAACGACTTTCACGGCCTTTGCGTTTGCTGAAACATTTAGAGCAGGAAACTCCACATTGACAGTATCAAACAAACTGACACGTTCCAGCAACTTCATTCCTTTGTATTCTTCGCTTTGTTCCAACTGTGCAAAAGAAACTGTCCAAGAAACATCGGGAACTCCAATTTTATGGTTGGATATATAGTTTTCCGCAGTATTTCTCAACTGCTCAATGCTTGGTTGTTCTTCAAAATAACCCGTCAAGTCCAGCGTTTTGATTTTTATAAAATTGTATGTTCCGGGTGCGTTGATTATCTTTTCTGGAAGTTCAACTAAAACGCTCTCATCGTTTACGTCTCCCGCCCAATACGGGTAAATGCCGGTTGCAACGTTTGAGCAATTTTGATCTTGCTTTATATTTGTTAGGTTTTTACCGTACCTGATTGAAACGCCACGGTTCGTTCCTCGATTATTATGCAATTTTACTGTATAATTATCGAACTCGTATTCTCCTGTGTATACGTCAAGAATACTGCCAGCAGAGCCGCCAAGTCTTGACCGAATAGACGCAGGAACAGATGTAATAAATTCCGCTTCAGTCGATTTGTCAGTCCAAAAATTAAACGGACAATCTACAACCGCATTTGATTTTAGTCCCTGCAATGCAGCTATAACATTGTTTGCAGAAAATGGAGAAACCGGTATGCCAGACAGTTCATAGGAAATGTGTGCCGCAGAAATTGAAACAATTCCAGACATCGGCTTGCTGATTGCATATACACGGAAAAGCTGTGGTTCTCGGAACTGGTCTGGCTTTGCTTTTATAATTGACCGATCCGAAATTTCGTTAAAATGCAGACCGTCCATCGGGTACAACATCGACAATTCAAACATTCCGTTTGCTTCTTCCGTCACCTCACAAGAAACGCAATCACCCAAAATTCCTATTCCGTTGTGATTAAATGTAGTCTCCGTTGCACTATATAATATAGGATAGCTCACAGTTCCCACCACCTCGGTATAATTTCCACTCGTTCAATGCCACCGCTGAATGCAATAGGGATTTCCCCATCACCCAAAACAGGGAAAACGGGAGCATTGATATTCAAGTTTTGATTTCCACTATCATTATAGGCGTTCTGCGTGTCGCTGTCAAGGTAAAGTGTGCCGTCAAGTGCATTTACCTCAACCACACAATCGCCTATTGTAATGCTTCCTGCGCCCTGTCCGCACAGGGTGATAAACGGCAACGCAACTTGCCCATACTGGTTGAAAAGTGAACCGTTGGAAGTAAATACAATTGGGTTTTCGCCACTCTTGACAAATCTCTGCGGTTTGCAATCAAAGCCGATTTCAAAAGGGGCAAGCGTTCGCAATCTCATAGCAATCTGCGGACTATTTTCCACCCTTGCCATCCAATAATGGTCGGGGTCATCGCTCGTTTCCAAGCGACGATACCCCTTTTTCCCCATCAAAAACCGACCAGCGGAACTGATTGCTTTTTCCACGTCTTTCTGCAAGCAGAAGCAAGATGCAGAACCGCTTCGGTTTTCATAACTGCCAGTTTCCCAAATCAAATCACCATTGCGGCCAGGAATGGTCTGTGCCTCGACAACGGGGACGGCTTCACTAAACTCAATCGGTGCTTGTAACTGAATACCGGCAGACCGAGCATCGATGCCATCAAGATAGAATGTTTCGTTAAGCATAAACAGCCGCCCTCCTGTCGGTCATATTTTGGATTTCCAATGCGATTGCAGAGGCAAGGCTCTGTTCGTCGCTGTACTTTGCGCCGTCAATGTTGATTGTAATATTGCCAATTGAAGTGCCGCCATAAGCCATTCCTGCCGCTCCTGCGCCGACTTTGCGGACGGAAGCATTTATGCCAACGCTTGCATCGTCAAAGTTTAGCGCATCTTCCATATCATCCTTGACGCGGGCAAATTCATCCTCAAAACCTGCGCCAAAGCCTTCAGCGGTAAAACCACCAATTTTCTTGAACACCTTGGACGGGGAGGCGATACCCAAAATCTTTTTTGCAATGTCGGTAAGGTCGCAAAACAAATCTTTGAACCATTTTTGCAGGCTTGTCCAAGCCTTTGCAATGCCGTTTTTGAAGCCGTTCACTAAGTTTTTGCCCAGTTCTCCCCAATCTGTGTTTTTAAAGTTTTCAAATATTTTCCCATAAAATGTTTCCATGTTTTTCAAGAAAACGGGAATTGCATTCAATATGCCCGTGCCAAGGGCGATGACAATTTGCAATGCTGCGTTAAGCAACATTTCTATGTTTTTTGGGTCGGTTAAAAACCATCCAATGTTCATAACAATTTGGTTTACAGCGTTGACAAGTTGTGGAATTGCATCCATAAGCCCGTATGCCAATTCCGTTAACAAAACCAATGCTGCGTCTAACAAAGTTTGAAGCTGTTCGGGAGATGTCAATGTGTCAACAATCTGCAAAATCACATCAACGATTGTCGGGATCAAAGTGTCAAGGTTTTCCGCTATGCCCGCGGCTAAAGAAACAACCAAATCCAAACCGAGCTTTACGATTTTTGGAAGCATTTTTATAACGCTATTTGCCAAAAAAACAATTGTTTCAAGTGCTGTAGTCATCAACATTCCTTGATTTTGGCTGATACCGTCCACCAAAGATTGAATAATAGAAATTGCCGCTTCTGCCAAAACGGGCAAATTGTCGTTGATGATCGACGGGATTTCCTGAACGATTTTGGGCAACAGACCTTGAATAAGTTTGGATGCGCCGTTCAATGCTTGTTTGACGGCTGGCATAATATTTCCCAAAACGCCCAAATTGCTGTCCGTGCCGTCTCCAACTATGCTTGTAACAAGATTGTTAATCAATCCCTCAAGGTCTGCGTTTTTGTCAGCAACGCCAGTAATTAAGTTATCCCACGCCGCCTTCATAGAGTTCACAGAGCCTTCAATCGTTGTTCCTGCTTCCAAAGCCGTTGCGCCTGCAATTCCAAGTTTGCCCTGGACAACAGCAATGGCATTGACAATATTGTCAAAAGATGTGCTGGAGGCATCAACCGTGATGCCCATTTCCTTTTGTATTTCAGTATAGGAAGCGGCATCTGCAATCAGCCGTT
>JAZURO010000197.1:0-7500 GCA_045606265.1 Eubacteriales bacterium | reverse complement strand
ACAAACATTACGTCTATTAACAGAGTAGCAAATCACAGGTTTTCGAGCCGCCTGTTAAAATGGCGAGAAAACCGTTATGTGTTGCAACGCAACACGATTTGCGCAAGATTTTGCCACGAAGTTCCATAAAAAGTTTTTGCGCCACTTTTTTCAAAAAGTGGCAATCCCCCTTTTGTAACTTCTTGCAAACAACATCTTTCGCACAAACATTACGTCTATTAACAGAGCAGCAAATCACAGGTTTTCGAGCCGCCTGTTAAAATGGCGAGAAAACCGTTATGTGTTGCAACGCAACACGATTTGCGCAAGATTTTGCCACAAAGTTCCATTAAAAAGTTTTTTGGTTCTTTTTTTCAAAAAAGAACGGAAAAGGTTTTCTTTGTAACTTTCTCAAAAAGTGGCAAAGCGCTTTTCTTTGTAACATTCAAATAAATCACGATTAAAAAAATAATACAGAGTGAAATTTTCTTATTGCTTTTAGTAAACATTCGTGATATAATGATTACAGAACGAAATTGAGAGGTTTTTTATGAACATACTTGAAAACAAGGAAAGATTTATAAGCATCTACAAGCAGCACATCAAGAGGGACGGTGCCGACCGTTTGCTTGACTATTTAATTTCAAGCGATTTCTTCACTGCGCCCGCATCCACTCGTTTTCACGGTTCCTATCCGGGTGGCCTTTGTGAGCATAGTCTTAACGTTTATGACTGCTTAAAGGACATTATGGAACGTCCCCGTATGAAAGAGGTTTACGGTATCGATTATTATTCCGACGAGAGTATTGCCATCGTAAGTCTGCTTCACGATTTATGCAAGGTAGATTTCTACGTTGAAAGCACCAGAAACGTTAAGGAAAACGGGGTTTGGAAGAGTGTTCCCTTTTATACCATTGACGACAAGCTCCCTTACGGTCACGGAGAAAAGAGCGTTTATATCGTTTCGGGATTTATGCGTCTTACTCGTGACGAGGCATTTGCAATTCGCTACCACATGGGATTTTCAGACGTTACTCCCCAAGAGATGAACAACGTTAGCAAGGCATTTGAAATGTTCCCGCTTGCGTTTGCCGTAAGTGTTGCGGATATGGAGGCATCCTATTTCCTTGAAGGCAAGGGAGAATAAAAATAAGCACCGACCTGCGCTTTGGTTGGTGCTTTTATTTTTGGATTATTGAAATTTCCTCGTTTTTCGGTGCGCAAATGCTGACTACCGTTGAGTCAATATTTGTCCGTGTAAAGCGTGCGCCGTATTTTTCGGGCATTGTGGAATCAAGCAAAATAAACGGTGTTGAATCATTCTTCAAAAACTTGAAGAGTGATTCTTTTTTTGTCCATATTTCTATAAATTCCCTCTCGCTATACGCCAGCTTCTTCTCGTTTTCTGTCAAGAAGCGAGTGGAATATTTCGCTGTATCCAAGTCCTCGGCATCAATTCCGACAAACGTGGATTGTGAATCCGACAGTACAACTGCTGCGTGCGTTTTTGAGTGAGTGATTGAAATATTTGCCCCAAGCGTTGCAAAATACGGACTCCCCTCGTCCGTATATTCAAGGTCAGCTCTCTGAGTGTCATCCAACAGGGAAAGTGCGCAAAGAGATGCAAGAAACAGTTTTTCATTTCTTTTTTTATCAAGACGTTCACATGCCTTCACGGAGAGCGTTTTCATTATTTTCTGCATTTCTTTTTCCGAAATGCTTTCGATTCTTCTTATATATACGGTTATCATTTTGCTCTCCTTTCAAAAAAGCTACACTATTGAAGATGCATTTCCATTATAAGTCATTTTGATAAAAAAAACAATAATTTTTGAAAATTTTTTCTCAAAAATGGCACCCTGTGGCACCTTTTGGCACCTTTTGGCACCCTTTTTTAGTGTATAATGCGCTTGTACGAATAAAACGGTGGGCAAAAGATAAACAATTTGAATTTTTGATTTGAGCTGTTTGCGCACTGAAAGGAGGATTGATAAGATGAAAAGATAAACGCAGCAAAAATCCTGAGATCGAGCTGAAAAGAATTTGCAACCGTGGGGAGCTTCTTACTCTTGCAGAAGAGTACGTAAGAGGTTGCAAGGAAAATGACAGATTATGCGATCAAAGGAGTTCACGCACAAAATCGAGTGAGCGATTTCCTAATCTTGCGGGCTTTGCACGGACACTGGGAGTCGGGGTGTCAAGTATCAGAAATATCGAGAGCAAATGGCCAAATCAGTACAGCGCCCTGCTTGCGATATTTGAAGACGAGGCACTCAATTCCGACAAGAACGCGACGATAGTTAACACCTACATCAAGGAGCGCCTGAATTTCGGAGAGAAAAAAGAGGGCGGCGCCGCCTTGCCGTTTGGTGACGTTAAGCTTGTTTTTGAGCACGATATTTCGGAGGACGGCTTGTGAGCAGGAAGAAGATTTTGAAAATTCCGGGAAAACCGAGCAAGAAGCAAAAGGATTTTTTCTCATCACGAGCAAAATACACTGCTTACGGCGGAGCAAGAGGTGGCGGAAAAAGCTGGGCGCTGAGGCGAAAGCTGATCGGACTTTGCCTGAATTATCCCGGAATACGCTGTCTGCTTATCAGACGAACTCTATCGGAGATAAAGTCCAATCATCTTATGCCAATGCTTAAAGAATACGGTGAGATACTCATTTACAGCGAGAGCGAAAAGGCATTATCCTTTTCAAACGGAAGCAAAATTCTATTTGGCTACTGCTCTTGCGACCGTGACGTTTTGCGCTATCAGGGACAGGAATACGACGTAATTGCCATCGACGAGGCAACGCAGCTGAGCGAATATCAGTTTTCAATTTTTAAGGCATCTCTTCGAGGCGTAAATTCCTTTCCCAAGCGAATATATCTCACCTGCAATCCCGGCGGAATCGGGCATTCGTGGGTAAAACGTCTCTTTATCGACAGAGATTTCCGTGAAAATGAGGATCCGATGGACTATCGCTTTATCCCTGCTCTCGTCTATGACAACGAGGCGTTGCTTTGCAGCAATCCTTCATACGTCGATCAGTTAAAGGCACTGCCCGAGCGACTTCGTGATGCGTGGCTGAATGGCAGATGGGACGTATTTGAGGGACAGTTCTTTCCCGAATTCAACGAGGAGCTTCACGTGATTGATGCAAACGTTATTCCAAAAAACACAGGGCGCTTTTTAGCATTTGATTACGGCTTTGATATGCTTGCGGTATTGCTTTTGGCAAAGGACGAAAAAGGAAACGTCTATGTTGAGAAGGAGCTGTGTCAAAGCGGACTCACGCTTGGTGAAGCTGCGCAGAAAATTGCCGATTTCGTCTGCGGAGTAAAAGTTGATTACGCAGTTGCCTCACCCGACCTATGGAATCGCCGTCAGGACAGCGGCAGAAGTGGGTTTGAGATTATGCAATCCGTTTTCGGTATGCCGAAAATGATTCCCGCCGACGACAGAAGAATTCCCGGTTGGAGAGCCCTTAAAGAGTATCTTTCGTTAAGGGAGGGCAAGCCAAGACTCTTTATTTGCAGGGGGTGTCATAATCTTATTCACTCAATGCAATCTCTGCTCTGTGACAAAAATCGAGCCGAGGACGCTTCAAGCGAGCCGCACCATCTGACTCACACACCCGAGGCGCTGAGATATGCGATTATGAGCAGGTTTGAGTACTCTTTGCCGCAAAAGGATGAACTGCCTTTCAACTTTACAAGAAAAAAATCAAAGGTTGACAGCTTTTTGTCCTATTAGTTTTATTCGTACTAATTTACAGAAAGGAAAAATGCTGAAAATGAACGATTCATTAAGCAAAACCTGGCTTCAATATGAGTCGGGTAAGAATTACAAAAGACGGATCGGTCTCTATCACACGGTAAGACAAAACGAGCGCTTTTACCGTGGCGACCAATGGTATATGACCGATTCGGGCAATCTTCCAATGCCGATCTTTAACGTGGTCAAGCGTGTGGTCGATTATCTTATCTGCTCGGTTGTTCCGCAAAAGGTGAGTATCAGCTATTCGGATGAGAATGCTCCCTTTCTTAAAGACGCTGAAAGCTCCAAAAGACTTTGCAGGATACTTACCGACAACGCAAGATACCGTTGGGAAAAATCCAAGATGGAGTCAAAGCTCTACCGTCTTGCATCAGATGCGGCAATAAGCGGTGACGGTGTTCTGTATTGCTATTGGAAAAACGATGCAAACGGTGACGGAAAATACGCAGGCGACATTCAGACAGATGTTATCGACAATGTAAATCTCTTCGTTTCCGACGTTAACAAGAGCGATATTCAGTCGCAGGACTACATTATTCTTTGCGGCAGGGCAAGTGTTTCCTCCCTGCGCCGTGAAGCAAAGGAAAACGGAGCTACTGATAAGGATATTGCAAAAATTGTTTCCGATCAGATAAACGATAACGAGCACGCAGGCGATTATTCCTATGCCGAGCTTGAGGGCGACGTTGAAGAAAAGGCAACATATCTTATCAAATTCTGGCGCGAGGACGGTAAGGTATGCTTTGAAAAAAGTACAAGAAGCTGTATTATCAACCGTGTTAAAACGCCCTGCACACTCTATCCCGTTGCCTACTTTAATTGGCAAAGCACAAAAAATTCCTTCCACGGAACAAGCGCAGTTTCATCTATGATAACCAATCAGAAGTACATCAACCGTGCCTATGCTATGGTTATGAAGCATATGGGGGACACCGCCTTTTCAAAGGTTATCTACGATAAGTCGAAGATTCCCGAGTGGACAAACGAGGTAGGTGAGGCAATTGCCGCCGTCGGCACGACAAACGTTTCAGACGCAGTCAGCGTTCTTGGTGTGGGCAAGTTGCAGGAGGATTACCTTGAATTTCTTCAAAGCGTGGTCGCAAGCACAAAAGAGATGAACGGTGCCACCGAAACCGCCCTTGGTAACGTCAATCCTCAGAACACAAGCGCGATTCTTGCCATTCAGGCGGCTTCTCAGATTCCCTTGAAGCTCATCAGAGCTGCTCTTTATCAGTGCATAGAGGACCTTGCAAACGTTTGGGCGGATATGATCCTCTCTTATTTCGCCTCTGACAGACTTGTTCCAATGCTTGACGGAGACGGTGAATACATTTCACAATCTCTGCTTTCCGACGGTATTCAAAGCGCTAAGGCGTCTGTTAATGTGACGGATGCGAACACCTATAATTCATCAATTATCGTATCGCTTCTCGACAAGCTGCTTGACAAGGGCTATATTACGGTTGAGCAGTATCTTGAAAGAATTTCAAAGCTTGATACGATCGCAAATTTTGATTTGTTGGAGGTGTAAAATATGAATGAAACAGAAAACGTTCTCATTGATGAGGTTACTATGCCCGCTAACATCGAAACCGACACACAGGAAGCGGATTTTTCTGAAAACGCAGAGGAGCTTGACGAGATTTCCCTGCTCAGAGCCGAAATTCAAAATTTAAGGGATGAGCTGAACTCGAAAAACGAGCTTGAAAAGGCAAATTCGAGAATACTTTCGGAGATTTCTGAGTTCAAGGATTACTTCCCCGAAGTAGATATTCACGAAATTCCCGACGAGGTGTGGCAAAAGGTAAAAAACGGAGCGTCTCTTTCGGCTTCGTTTGCACTGAATTTAAGAAAAATTGAAATCGAAAGAAAAAAAGCGAGCGATTTTAATGAAAAAAATCGCCGTATGAGCACGGGCTCCCTTTCAGGTGGAGAAAATGAGAGATATTATTCTCCGTCAGAGGTCAAAAAAATGACGCCCGCACAGGTAAAAGCACATTATGACGACATTATAGATTCAATGCGTCATTGGAACTAAAATATTTATAAAAAGAAAGGAAAAATCAAATGGCAATTATGAACTTTATTTCAACAGTATGGAGTGAAAATCTCTTAAAGAAACTCAACGAAAAATATACCGGTGTTCTCAACTGTAACAGAGAATTTGAGGGCGATATTAAAAATCAGGGCTCGATCGTTAAGATTTGCGGCATCACCGACGTCAACGTTTCGGATTATTCCAAAAACTCTGATATGAATGCGCCCGAGGCACTCTCCGACGAGATGTGTATGCTTCGCATCGACCAGGCAAAGTACTTCAATTTCCAGATTGACGACGTTGACAGAGCACAGTCAAATCCCAAGCTTATGGACCAGGCAATGAAGGTTGCGGCAGCTTCTCTTGCAAGAGAGGCAGACAAATTTGTTTACGATTTGTATCCCGATGCGGGCTATACTATCGATGTAGATAACGTTAGCGCAGAGGATCTTGTTAATGACATCATCGACCTCAAAACTCAGTTGATGATGGCAAACGTTTTGGATTCTGATGACATTGTGGTTGAATTGTCACCCTCAGTTGCTGCCCTTCTTCTCAAAGCGAAGATCGAGCTTGGCACCGACAATCACGATGCCCTTGAATGTGGCTACCTCGGTAAAATCGCCGGCTGCAAGGTTTACGTTTCCAACAACATCTACGTTGACGAATCCGGCTGCCACAAGTGCTATGTTCGTACAAAGCGTGCGATCGCATTTGCTGAACAGATCTCAGAGGTTGAAGCGTACCGTCCCGAAAAGAGATTTGCTGATGCCGTTAAGGGTCTTCATCTCTACGGCGCAAAGGTAGTTTATCCCGATGAATTCACTGTCCTCAGCATCAAAATGCCGGGGTAATCTATGAGTGCGCTTAAAGGCAAGGATATTTTCAATGCCGTTTATACCTACGTCAGAGCAAGCTATATTGATAATCTTTATTCAAAAAAGGTTAAAAGTCATACTGCAAGCGAAAACGTGAGCGAGGAAGAAAACAATTCAATGGCGCAAACCTCTGAGCCGATAAGTGAAACGGGCAACAGTACAAGAACCGTTACCGGCACAAACTCCGAAACGGTCAGCGAAACCGTTGAGAGAATGAGTGAGAGCGAGGTCGCAGATAAAATCAGATTGGATATTGACGAAAAGTTTACCTTTGCCCTCGCCTCTGTTTGCTCAAATCTTGCAACGATTGACAGAGATTACAGATTATTAAAGGGATTGCCCGATCAACCTACGTTCTCAGAATACGCTATCGAAAATTCGGACACTTTTCCCCTCTGCGACAGATTTGTCTTCCCTGCCGTTATGTTCGTAAGCTCAATGGTGCTGATTGACATTGATGAGAAACGAAGCGACGATTATTACGATAAATATGCTTCGTCCGTTACACAAATTATCTCAGAATTGCCCAGAAAGATGTACAGAACGATTGAAAAATATCCGTATTGATGATAAAAACCCGATGCTGAGGCATCGGGTTTTTGCATTTTAGAATATTTTTCAAAAAAATATAAAAAAATGCTTGACAATGCTTTTTTGTTGTGATATAATAACTCCGTTGTTGAAAATACATCAAATTATGGAAGCATAGCTCAGTTGGGAGAGCATCTGCCTTACAAGCAGAGGGTCATAGGTTCGAGCCCTATTGTTTCCACCATTTTTTATAACCGAGGAAAAAACCTCGGTGCAGGAACATGAGCGAGGGATACCTCGATCATT
>JAZURO010000196.1:0-10490 GCA_045606265.1 Eubacteriales bacterium | reverse complement strand
TCGTAGTTTGGAAAGCTCAATGCTGACCGTCGTACTTGTACGTAAGGGCAGTATTGGGATTTCTAAACCGATAATTCACCCGTGAATTATCGAAAATTTACGCAAAGTCCGTACAAACCCATCAGCAAAAGTTTTTCGGGGGCGTGGGGACAGTTTTTCAAAAATGTCCCCACATCTTTACTCTGTAACTTCCAAAAAGCCCCCGCATCTTCAATATGTAACTTCCAAAAATCACATCAAAAGCGCAGCAGCGCCAAGAAGGCCTGCGCTGTTTTCAAGCTCAGCAATAAGAATCGGCACACGGGGGCCCTTGTCACCCGCATAAATTTCCTTATCCACGAGCTTTTGCAAAGGAACGATAAGATTATCGCCCTGCGCACATACACCGCCGCCAAGAAGAATCACTTGGGGACGGAAAATATTTGCATAGTTTACAAGTCCGCAAGCAAGATGCTCCAAATATGAATCAAGCACCTCTTTTGCATAAATATCAACGGGAGCATAATCGAAGACGGTTTTGCCTGTAACAGCATCAACATCACCGATTTCCCACATTTTTGAATCCCTGTGTTCGAGCATAGCTCTTTTTGTATCACGAATAAGCGCAGTTGCAGAGCTGTATGCCTCAAAGCAACCCTTGCGACCGCAGGAGCATTGTTCACCGTCCTTGACGATAACAATATGTCCAAGCTCAGCGCCTGCACCCATATTGCCCTCAACGAGCTTTCCGTCGATAACGATTCCGCCGCCGACACCCGTACCAAGAGTAATCATAACTGCGCTGCTGAAAGACCGTGCAGCACCGAATTTCACCTCGCCAAGAGCAGCAACGTTGGCATCATTTCCGATTTTAACCTTAATTCCGCCAAGTAATGATGAAAGCTCGTCGCAAATTTTGAAATTCTCCCATCCGAGATTGTTTGCGTAAACAACGTTACCATTGAGCGAATCTATCATACCGGGAGAGCCAATGCCAAGTCCTTCAACCTCGGCAATATCAATTCCTGCTCTTTCAAGAAGCAATTTTGCCAGCTTTGCTATATTCAAGGCAACACCCTTGTCTCCCTTTTCTACCTCAGTCGGAGTCTTATCGGAGATCAAAATCTCTCCGTTTTCGTTTACAATTCCACCCTTAATAAAGGTTCCTCCAAGGTCAATTCCAATATAGTATCTGTTTTTCACGGTCATATCTCCTTTATTTCAATTTGTCAAGCTTTGAAGTGTGCGCAATAATGATAAGACTTGTATCCTTGTCCATAGGCAAGGTGGGATCAAGATCTATCATTACTTTCTCACTGCGCTTCATAGCAATTACGTTGATTCCGTATTTTTTTCTGAGGTTGAGCTCAATAAGATTCTTGCCAACCCAATCTTCTTTAACGTCAAGCTCAAGAAGCGAAACATCATCAGAAAGCTCCATCACGTCAACAAATCCGGATGAAAGCATATTCTTGGCAAGACGCACTCCCGATTCACGCTCGGGAATAACCACCTTGTCAGCACCAACCTTCAAAAGTATTTTGCCCTGCATATCGTCAGAGCATTTTGCAATAACAGTTTTAACACCCATCTCCTTGCAAAGCATAATTGCCATAACGTTAGCTTCAAGGTTGGTCGCCATTGCAATAATTACAACGTCAACGTTTGAAATTCCAAGCTGACGAAGCACCTCGGGCTCAGTCACGTCGGCACATTTGCAAAAAGGAATATCGGAAATAGCCATATTCACTATGCTTTCATCAATATCCACGGCAATAACGTCAGCACCGTTCTTGGAAAGCTCCTTTGCGACTGCCATACCGTATCTTCCAAGTCCGAACACGGCATAAGATTTATTCATACTCATAATTTAACTCTCCTTCTATCCAACACTGATTTCTTCCGTCGGATTTTTTATACTGTTTGTGCTCTCCTTACCATAAGTAAAGGCGATGGCAAGTGAGATTGGCCCGATTCTTCCAAGATACATAGTACAGATGATTATCAGCTTACCCCATATATCCAAAAGGGGAGTAAGACTTCTTGAAAGTCCTACCGTTGCTGTTGCACTGACCGTTTCATAAATCACGTCAAGTGCGTTTGCATCAGTAACTGCTGACAAAAGAACGGTTGATATAAACATAATTGAAAATGACATAACAGTTACGGCAACCGATTTTCTTATCGCCTGCTTTGAAATTGAACGGTTGAATGCCGAAATCTCATTTTTGTTTGAAATCAGAGCATATGCGGTAAAAATAAGTACCGCAACCGTGACGGTTTTAACACCGCCCGCAGTTCCAACGGGAGAACCGCCCACAAACATCAGAAACAGTGATATTATTGCGCTCGGATTTGTCAGATTTTCTTGCGGAACACTCATAAATCCCGCAGTTCTCGTTGTAACCGATTGGAAAAGCGAAACCTGTATTTTGTCAAACAGTGACATGTCTCCAATGGTCTTGGGATTTGAAAACTCAAAGATAAATATGAGCAACGAACCGCCGAAAATAAGTATAGCCGTAACGCTCAGCACTATCTTTGAATGAAGTGTCAACCGTTTGAAGCAGCCAATACCCTGCTTTTTGAAATCCTTAATAACACGCAGAATGTCCCACCATACTATGTATCCGAGTCCGCCCAAAATGATGAGCAATGATGTGACGGTGTTGATTATTGGATTTGTTGCATAGGAGCAAAGACTGTCCGACGCTAAAATGTCAATTCCCGCATTGCAGAAAGCCGAAACAGAGTTAAATATGGAAATCCATATTCCTTTCGCCCCAAAATCAGGTACGAAAACAGTCATATACAGCAAGGCGCCAATGCCTTCCACAACAAAGGTGCCAATCATTACCTTTTTCACAAAGCCCGACAAACCGTCAAGCGAGGATAGATTGAAGGCATCACTTATAAGACGGCTGCCACGCAGTCCCATTTTGCGATTTATAGCCACCGCAATACCCGAAAGCACGGTGATTATTCCAAGCCCGCCAATCTGTATGAGAACAAGTATCACTATTTGCCCGAAAACACTCCAGGTGCTGAACGTGGGCAAGGTTACAAGTCCCGTAACGCAGGTCGCTGTGGTGGCTGTGAAAAGTGCGTCGATATAAGGCACCGACTCACCCGTTTTTGTGCTTATTGGAAGGGATAAAAGCAAGCTGCCCGCAAGTATCGCAAGCAAAAAGCTCAGCAAAATCATATGCGTGGTGCTAAGTCCCCTTATTCTGTTTTTCACACATATCACTTCCCTTAAAATGATTTATTTGTATGCATTTGGATCCATATCAAGCCCCTTCATTTCGTCAAGCGACTGATATTTTTCCTGATAATAATTTTCGTATGTTATATCAACCATACCCGTGTCGGCATTAAGATTGATAACGATGCATCCACGTTGATATCCCTTACTACCTATATCGCCGTATGCTATATAGTCAATGGTGTATCCGTATGACATAAAAATGCCCTTGTATCTCATAGTGAAATTGTTGAAGTGATCGTGGCCATAGAACAAATATTTTGTGTTATTAAGCTCAATTATCTTTTCAAAAAGACCGTCGCCAAGCTTGGAACAGTAAACAACCTCGTCTTTTTCACCGTCGTTGCCCGAAAAATACGTAACGTTTTCAGTAAGCTCACGACCGTTTGCCACGTATTCCTCATATCCCGCTTTAACCTCTGAAAGCGGTATGTGGAAGAACATAAGTGATTCTTGAGGATTGTAAAGGTTAATCATATCTTCATACCAATCGATCTGATCCTGCTTTATGCTATCGTAATTCCACATAAGCGAATCAATAAGACCGCCAAAGAAATCCTGATGAATATAGGAATGGCTATCAAGCATAAATAAGCTCTTGGTTACCTCACCGCTTGTGTTCTTGATATTGATAACGTGGTTTCCGTTACCCGAAACACCGCTTGGTGAATCCATAAACAAGCATCTTTCAAGCTCTTTGTCCGCATACATATTGGCAACGTCCTGGCGATTGTGTGTATTATATGGCTCATTATCGTGATTTCCGAATGTTACCGTCCAATAAACACCGAGATTTTCCATAAGACGAATAAACATTTTATGGGCATATTCATTGTTTATTGTGCCCGTTGTGGGAATTGCATAGGAAATATCTCCCGTAATAATAACAAGATCGGGATTTTCTGCCTTTACCATTGATGCTACGGCAGCTATCGCCTTTTTATCTGACTCCTTACTCCAAGCTCCACCGCCGATATGTACGTCGGTAAGGTGCAAAATCTTGAAATCATCGTCAGTTTCAAAATACCAGCTTCCGTTTTCGTCAATTTGAGGTGCGGGATGCTCAGAAAGTGATTTCTGAACGTCATCAACCTTAAAAGTATCAACGTATTCAAGCATATTGTCAAGATTGATTTTGTTAGACAGCGTAACTATTCCGAATGCTGCACCGATAAGTAAAATAATAACGAGAAAACCTATAAGAACTTTATCCATAAACTATCCGTCCTTTTTTGAATTTGGAAAACATTTTCCCACTTTAATATATTTTATCATATTTTTGAAATAATAGCAAGAGTTTTATTTATAAATAAAAAGTATTGCGTTTTTCTATGTTTTATGGTAAAATTTATTCAACAATACAAATAAAAGGAGATGCTTTTATGATCAACGGAAAGAAAAAAGGCGCAGTTGCCTATATAGTTCTTGCAATAATTCTGATTATTGTCCTCGCTTTTGCTATCTTTGCTTTACTCCCCAAGCCCCAGAATCACCAGGGTGAAAACCCATTAAGAAAACAGGGGGATATGCCCATACTCGTTGCACACAGGGGCGGTGACGGTGAGTTCCCCGGCAATACACTTGAAGCATTTTATAACGCATATAGCGTTGATGAAAGAGTAATTATGGAAACCGACGCAAACATAACCAAGGACGGTGTCCTTATTCTCTGTCACGAAACCTATCTTGACAAAAGAACTAATGCAAGCGGTGAAATCATTGATTGGAATTATACCGATATGATGGAACAAAAGGTTAATTTCGGATACGATCACGGAAAGATCTATGCCGACTATAACGGAAAAGAAGTTAAACCCTCCGATCTTGAAAATTATCCCGAAGGTCTTGAAGGCAGAGACTCAGAGGTGTATCTTGCAACCACGTTTGAAGAGCTTTTGCTCGCATTCCCCAATAATATCATCAGCATTGAGATAAAGCAAGGCGGTGATATCGGTCTTGCGGCAGCAAAAGAGGCAGTGCGCATTGTTAAAAAGCATAATGCATTCGACAGAGTTATCTTTGCCAGCTTTAAGGATGAGATTTATGAAGAATATCAACGTCTTGATAAATCGGGAGAATTGCCCGACAGCTTTATGTACTCCCCCTCCCTTATGGGCGCTGTTGAATACGTAGCTCTTTACTATACGGGGCTTGACGTGTTCTACGATAAGCACACAAGCGTTCTTCAAATTCCAATGGAAGAATACGGGTTTAATCTTTCAAGCAAGAGATTTATTGAATTTGCGCACAAGCACAATATAGCAGTCCATTATTGGACAATAAATAACGAGGAGGATATGAGAACTCTTATAGAAAACGGAGCAGATGCCATTATGACCGACTATCCGCATCTTCTTAAAGATGTTATTGAAAGCTATTCAAAATAAGGCAGAAAGCAGGGGATTGTTTCTCCTGCTTTTCTACTGAAATATTTTTTAATTTTTTTCAAAAAAAGTATTGACAAACGCAAACTCTTATGATAAAATAAACAAGTCGCAGATGTGCGGTAATATGGCGGGATAGCTCAGTTGGCTAGAGCAATCGGTTCATACCCGATAGGTCATGGGTTCAAGTCCAATTCCCGCTACCATTTCGGCCCGTTGGTCAAGCGGTTAAGACACGGCCCTTTCACGGCTGTAACATGGGTTCGATTCCCGTACGGGTCACCAACAAAAAGAGAGAGTAGCAACGCTACTCTCTCTTTTTTTGTTGTTATTCGTATGTCGAATTTAACACATCTTTTTGCGCAGCAAAAAATTATGGGCAAGAATGCGTCAAGCATTCTTGGTTCTGTTTCTCGCTTCCCGTATGGCAACGCTGCTCTCTTTTTATTATTTCATAAGCTCGTCTGTTAGGCGAATTATCTCGGGGGCGAGCTTTTCACGTTTGTTTTTGACAATGGTATTATACGCAGGATATGCCAAAGTCAGAACAAAGACACCCACAATGCCAATGATTACACCAATCACTACGGCAGAATCGCCGCCAACTCCAAGTGCTGTATGCAAATCGCTCATAAATAAGCTCATTCCAAATCCGAGTATAAGCGAACCGGCAACACCGAGAATCAAGGAAACAATCTGCGCCGTTTTAGTCACGCTTGCATCAAGTCTGCGCAAACGCTCAATATTTGATTCTTCCTTTTCTTTCGGTATATATTTTTCTCGGATTTTTCTTATCTCTGCCTGTTCTTTTGCAGAGTACGTATATTCAAATTTATTACTGTTTTCTGTCATTTCCGTTTTCCTTTAATTTGTTTATTTTATTTGTAGATTCCACGATCATATAGCTTGAAAGTCCAAGAACGACAAAGCAAATGCCTGCGCCCGTTGCCGCAATCATAACTCTTTTTTCACCCATTGGCATATCTGCGCCAAATGCATTGAGCATTGCCGTTTCAAGCGAGAGCATTGAAACAAGAGCCGCCGCAAGCTTGACCATTTTGACCGAGTTGACTATTGGACTTTTATATTTTCTGTGTTTAATAATATCAATTATCGCAACCGTTATGTGATAGAAGGAGTATGCCGCCATTACGTAAATCAGCATTCCCGCATAGGTAAATCCCTTGTCCTGATACATCATCATAAGCACAACACCCGTAAGCGAAAGATTGATGAGCGTAAGAACAGCTGCACATATTCTTGCTCTTTTCCACTCACCAAGCAGGTTCTCTCTTAACGAATTTTTCCTTGTATACAGTGCAAGAATAAATCGCATAGACGTGAGCGTTGCATAATAAAGTGCAAGAACGTAAAACCAATTTGTTCGATAGAAGATTCCGTAAAACACGTTCAATCCTACGTTTCCAAGATTCAACAAAAGCGAAATATAAAGAGAAACGTGAGTTTTGAAATCAATGTCGGTCATATACTTGTTGCCGTATTTGGTATTATATACTCTTTTTTTCGTTTTTCTGAATATTGTTGATGCATTTTTGCCCACGTATATACTGAGAATAACAAGGGCATAAAACGATACTGTGTAAATCAAATAATTTATTGGATCGTTTGAAAATCCATTAAGTATTGCAACAACCATTCCCGCCGTGGCAAGAAGGGTAAAAATTATTACTACCGAAACGTGCGGAAATATTATTTTCTTGATTATTTTTTTGAAATCCATTTCTATTTCCTTATTCTGACGGTAAATTCAGTTCCCTTTCCGAGCGCACTCTCAACACTTATCGTGCTTTTGGTGATGTCGATCACTCGTTTCACAAGGGCAAGTCCCAATCCGTTCCCCTCGGTTGCGTGTGAGGTGTCACCCTGATAGAACTTATCAAACATATGGGCCCCCGTCTGCGAGGATATTCCGCAGCCCGTATCACGCACGGTAACGGTTGCGTGATTCTGAGTTGACGAAACGGACACAAATATAGTTCCCTCTCTATCCGTGAACTTGATGGCATTGGAAATAAGATTGTTCCAGACAATGCTCATCATTTCTCTGTCCGAATCAACGTAAACGTCATCTTCAATATCCGTTTCAACGGTTAAGCCCTTGTTTTCAATTAAATCCTCGAACTGCAAAATGCTCTCACATATCTGCTCTGACAAATTATATATTTCTTTATTTAACACAATCTGCTGGTTTTCGAGCTTATTTAGTTTGAGTATATTGCTTACAAGATTTGCAAGTCGGTTTGAAGCGTTGTTTATCGCTCTTGCGTATTCTATACGTTTGTCCTCAGCCAGATTCTCCTCTTGAAGAAGGCGTCCGTAATTCTGCATAACGGCAAGCGGTGTCTTTATCTCGTGGGAAACGTTTGCAATAAAATCCGTTCTCAACGTTTCCGTTCTTGACAGCTCCTCTGCCATTTTGTTGATACACTCCGATATCTCCTTAAATCTGTTTTCGGGATCAAACGTCTTTATGCTGTCCACCCTTGCATTGAAATCGCCCTTCATTATCCTTCTGCCCGCAGCAATTATCTTTTTTGCAGGACGGTCAATGGTGATTTTTCTTCTGATCACGTCGCAAAGAGTGATAATAAGACTTATAAGCAACACGTTCAGCATCGTTATTTTGGCCGCTGTTTCAATTCCGCTCGCATTAAGCTCAATACCCATCTCATCAGCCATAATATTGAGAAACAGCATCATACAGCAGGTAACAACAAACGCAACTATCAAAAAGAATGTGAGAAAGTTGTTGACTGAATGAAGAACTCTGCGATTCTTTTCATCTCTCATTTTATCACCGCCTTGTAGCCAAGACCGTGAACGGTCTGAATCTCAAAGGAATCACACCCGGAGAGCTTTGCACGGAGCTTAGTCATATAAACGTCAACCGTTCTTGTGCTTGTCTGAGTGTCAACGTCCCAGAACTCATCCATAAGCTGAGTGCGTGTAAAGGTCTTTTTGGGATATGAAAGCATCTTATAAAGAAGATCAAATTCTCTTGCCGTGAGGGATATTTCTTCCCCGTCAAGCACGGCGCTTCTCTCATCTGCATCCATAACGAAATTTCCAACTTCAAGTCGGCGGCTTGAAGCTATCTTGGAACGGCGAAGAAGCGCACCGATACGCAGAAACAGCTCGTCGAGGTCTATTGGCTTTGTCATATAATCGTCTATGCCGATCCTATACCCTCTCTGCTTTGATGCAAAATCGTCACGGGCACTCATAAACAGAATGGGTATATCGCTGTTCAAAGAACGCACGGTCTTTGCAAATTCAAATCCGTCAATGCCGGGCATCATAATGTCCGATACGATAAGATCAAAGGTTGTTTTATACATTTCGTCATAGGCACTCTCGGCATCAAGATAGCCGATCGCCTCATAACCGCTGCCGTTCAGAAACGAACACACGGAACGATTAAGATCCCTGTCGTCCTCTACGACCAGAATTTTGAACATATCATATTCCTCCAAGGATAATTTTCTGAATTATACCTTATTATAACACTAAAATGTTAAAGTTTTGTTTGCGTTTTTGATTTTTTATCAAAATTTAAGTTATTTTTTATGTTTTTTACGGTAAAAGGCAACGCAAAATGCGTTGCCTTATTCTTATACAAGACTCGTCTTTTTCAAAACGAGGTTGCTGATGGCTCCAAGACCCATACAAAAACCGAATCCGCCGACAGCACAAATAAGCACGTGACCGAGAGTCGCATTAAGTGGTGTAAGCATAGGAATCATCATAAAGAGGAACATTCCAACCATCATTGAAAGCAAAATTGAGAGCCAGAGCTTTTGCTTTGCGGCAACGCTCATAACAAGATATATCGGAACGAATACGCTTACAAGCACAATTTTTGAAAGCATACACATTATGAGATTCATCACGTTAAAGCCATCCATATCAAACGGAAGCCCCGAAACCGCACCGCCGACAAGAGATCCGAGAATAAATGCTAAGATCATCATAGCTGCGCCAAATGTCATCACCACCGTTTTTGATGCTACATAATCCGTTTTCCTCTCTTACGTCGGCATACCTGCCTTTAAGCAAGGAAAAAGCGCCCTGCAGGGACAAGATGTCCGCATAAAAGCTTCATTGTGGTGGATTTTCCGCTTCCGTTTTCACCGATAAAGCCGTATATTGCTCCCTGCGGAACAGTCATGTTGAGGTGGTCAACTGCGTACATTCCACGGAAGCTCTTTGAAAGATTTTTAATTTCAATAGCGTTCATTGTCGTTCTCCTTTTTTATTCATAACGCACGTAAGCGAGGCGCAATTATGCGCCACGCCTACGATAATCTTATTATTTTTTCGCTGCATCATAGCGGGCGTTTGCCGCGTCCGTTCTTGCCTTACTTTCTTCAAGGTTCTCTCCGTCCTTGGAGAATACCTTTTCGATTATCTTGTCGTTCACTCCGTTGAAGCCGTCAACTATCGCTGATTCGATCTTTTTGTAGCTGTCAACAACGCCGCTCTCAATCTTCTTGTAGCCCCCGACTACACCCTTTTCGATTTTTGTGTAACCCTTTGCTACATCAGCACCTGCTTTTTCTTCTGCTTTTTCCACAAGGTCGATAAATCCGTCAACCTGCTGTTGTTTGTCTTTAATGTTTTCCATAATTTTTCTCCTTTTCGTTTTTTACACCCGAATTATATCAATCGTTTGTTTTTGATTTTTTTGCGAAATGTTTGCGTTTTGTTAAAAAATTAAATAATCACATTTTTTCAAAAGCGCTCAATAAAAATCCACCCGCCAAGCGGGTGGATTTGCATTTTCGGGCAAAGTCGGAGGCCAAGCGGTCTTAGGAAGACAAATTATTGTGCCAACTCATTGG
>JAZURO010000195.1:0-12989 GCA_045606265.1 Eubacteriales bacterium | reverse complement strand
AGATTGAAGGTCTCAGGGATATTCTGCGGGAGTATGCCCCGGAAGTAATTGCGGCTGCTGATGCCACGGGAACGCTCATCAACCCCATGGAAGCCATTGGAGCATTGGCGCAGTCCATGGAAAGCGGCTTACTGACCGAGCAGAAGCTTATGGACATGATTAACGATATTGGCGGTAAGCTCAGAAGCAGCCAGTTACTTGCGCTTGTCCAAAATTGGGATAAATATCAGCAGATGCTTGGAACATATGCCGAATCTACAGGTTCGGCCATGCAAGAGTATTCGTTTTACCTTGATTCCTGGGAAGCCAAGACGAATCAGTTAAAGGCCACGTGGACGGAATTTGTTGAAAAAACGATAGAAAGCGAAACCGTCAAGGCTTTTATTGATTTAACAAATTATTCGCTGGAGGCGGCGGATAGCCTCGGCATCTTGTTGGCCGCTGTTACCGGGTTGCTGGTCGCCTTTAAGGGAAAAGGAGCAGTAGACGCATTTACAGGCTCCTTGAAAACCTTAATAACATCATTGTCTGGTGGTGCAGGTGCGATTGGTGCATTTACCACATCTATAGGGCTAATTACGACTGCTATTTCCATTGGAATTGCAGCTTTCAATGGGTATCATCAGGCCCAAGTCCGGGCACAAGAGGATTCCATTGAGACGGCAAAGGCGGCTGCAAACGAAGCGGAAAATTTAATTCGGTTATATAAAGAATATGAACGAGTAAAAGGGCAGTTAGAGTCTGGCGAAAAAACGAAGGAAGATTTTTCGGAAGCGACCAACAACTTGATTGGTGCTCTAGGAAACGAGGCTAAAGCATTAGACTATGTTTCGAAGACTAACGAGGGTTATTACCAAAAAGAAGTTGAGAACATAGCCAAAGAAACGTATCAAAAACGGGCCAACGAGATTAAAGCTGGAATTTGGGCAGCCGAAGATTCTCTAGTAAACATTGGAAAACAGTTTGGGAATAGGCAAACTGTAAAAGCTATTGGACAAGCAATTAACGCAGACTGGAACACAGGGGCCGGTGTAGCACGCATATATGAAGCACTTGTAAAAAACAAAAATTACATGATTGAAAGTGGTGAGGCCAAAGAAGACAAAAGACGATTCGATGACCTACAAGAAACCATCACAGAGTTAAGCGGTGCATACGAAGATTATATTTCGCTCAAAAACGAAGAAATAGAACTGCAAAAAGCTTGGGAATCTGCCTTAGAAGGGGACAACGAAGCTGCATCGGATTATTTTGACGGCATACTACAAAAAGCAAGTTCCTTGCAAGATGAGCTAAAAGGAGCTACCGCAGCTCTTAAAGATTTCCAAGATGCAGCGGCCCAGGGCGAAAAGGGCGATACACTAAAAGGATATGCCGAGCTATTCGATACAGCAATGGAACTCGGAGAAAAAGGGTTGTATGGGAGCAACACTTTCAAGGCTGCTATAAACGGACTTTTGGGAACAGGAACGCTTGAAGATTTAGATTTTGATTATAAAAAAGCGTTCGACATGGTAAAGGGGAACAACTTTATAAAAGAAGCCCTTTTCCAAGGAGGCGAAGATTACGGTGCTGGCCTAGCAAATTATGTTGCCGAGTTGACCAAGGCGGACGATTCCTGGCAGGGCATTGCATCTGTAACAGAGGATGCAAATGGCAATCTTTCGCTCATGGTTTCTGATGTTGAAAAGTTTGCCGAGAAAATGGGGACAACAGAGGATTTTGCATGGGCAGTCGTTGATGCTTTAGATATTTGGGACAGCAAAATAGCATATACGACCCAAGACATGGAGGCAATTATTGGGTCAATGTCTGAGGGCGTAACAGACCTTGGAAACGGCGTTCGGGAAGTCGATGTGGGTGCATTGATTGAACAGATGAATGCAGCGGGGGCATCCGTGGAAGAAATTCATTCTGCGATTGAATCTCTTAAAGGCATGGATGGGATCCAAATCACAGGAGAAGTCGAAAGCATTTCAGAGGTTGTGGATGCACTAAACGAAGTGGACGCAATGGAGCCGGAAGCTGTGATTACCGCAGACAACAGTCAAGCCGTTAGTGCCATTAACGAAGTCCAAAACATGACCGTTGCCGACAAGCATTTCAATATTATCGGGCACTATAGAACAAGCGGCGGTGGGCTGCTCAAAGCGGAAGCTAAAGCAAAGGGCGTAAAGGGAAGCGCAGGAGAAACGGCCCTTGTAAACGATGAACCGGGCGGATACAACCCTGAATTGATTGTGGACAACGGAATGGCCTACATTGCTGGCGGCGGTGATCCTACCATTGTTCACTTGAATCCCGGAGCAACAGTCTATACGGCCACGGAAACCAGGGAGATTTTCCAAAGAAGCGGATTTGCGATCCCTGCTCATAGTGACGGAGTTATACTTGGAGGGATTCCAAACCTGAACTCAGGGACAAAGCTGTCTTCCGGAACCGGGAATAAGAGGGGAAGCGGATCCTCTAAATCCTCTGGAAGCAGTAACCCGGAAGATCTTCTGGAAAACATTGAAAAGTACATTGACGAGGTTTTGGAAAAGGCCAAGGATGCTTTGGATGAACAGTTGGAGATCATTGACAAGCAACTATTCTATTTGAAATACCAAAAGGAAGCATCGGAAAAGGCAACAGAACTGGAAGAAGCAAGGCTTGAACTTTTGGAGGCCGAACAAAGCCTGTTGAATGCGAACACAGAGCGAACCGTCCGATACTACAACAATCTGACCGGACAATGGGAATGGATGGCAGATAAGCGTGAGGTGTTGGAGGCACAGGAAGAACTTGCGGAAGCACAAAAAGAGGTTCTTGAAGCAGAATACGAAGCCCTAGAAGAACTGTGGGAGAACCTTAAAGACGAGATTGAAAAGGCCCTAGAGAACGAGGAAACGCCGGATATCGCAAAGCTGTTAGAGCAGTTGTCTAAGAGTAGCGCAAGCGATTCCTTGGAGGGATTGAAAGAACTGTTGTCCTCCATTACGGAGTTCACGGAGAACCCGGCATCTGCATTATTGAAAGAAGGAGAAGAAATTTCGACTGAAATAATTGACGGATGGGTTACTAGCGGGTTACTGAATCCTGGGCAAATGACACAATCGATGGTTCTAGGGTTATCAGGCGGGATTACACCGAAGCCCACCAGCCTGTCCAACAACACTAGCATTATTCACCAGAACGGCGGTAACACTTACATTAACGGGGTGCAGATCGGATCTGACATGATGCAAAAACCGCTTTCGGAGATCCTTTCCGTTCTGCCGATCTATATTGGAGGGAACTAATGCTTTTTCGGCCTACAAACGTTATCCCCTCGACCTTATCAGGGTTAGGGGATGGCGTAATAGATGTGAATGACGGTCTGAATATTTCGTGGCAAGTGAATGGGGACAGCCCCATGACGGCATATCAGATCGTGGTTTATCAAAATGATACCGGAAGCACACAGGTGTACGATACGGGGAAGGTCACTTTGGCCTCCCCCTTCTATGGTTCGAATCAGTTGGGAGTTCTCCAAACGTTTTCTGCCAACGAGATCACCGCTTCCGAGCTTTCTAGTGCAGGAATCGTGAATGGGTACACAAACGGATACAAATATGTAATTACGCAATGGTATTCGGAAACGGAATCCGTTACGCAAACATCGGCAAATGTGTTCATCACGAGAGACACCCCAACTATTGCGTTTGATAGCATCCCGAACCCCCTTGCAAGCAGAACAATAAACGTTACGGCTACATACACACAGGCACAGGGAGATGCGATTTCTTGGGCTCGTTGGATGCTTGCGGACAAATCCGACCTGACAGATCCGATTAGCGACACGGGGAACATTAACACCTCTTTGTTGCAGTTCAGTTACGATGGATTGTTTTCGGGGACAACCTACAGCATAAGGCTGATTGTACAGACACAAAACGGTGTCACCGTGGACACGGGATGGACTGACTTTGCAGTATCCTATTCCGTTGCCCCGTCTGATGGCCTTGTAAACGTGTGTAAGCGTGGCGGAGCACCGTTTGTAGAGATTACATGGACGAACCGGACGGCAATCCAGGGGAGCCCTACAGGCGATTATACAGCCATAGGAGGATTGTTAAGGATTCCTTCCGGCAGTTCCGTGACCTGGGCTGACAACCAATCTACGGGGATCAATTTCCCGCCTGAATGGTCTTTTGTCTGGCGTGGCCAGATAGCCGAATATGCGGCGAACGGAAATGCTGTCGCTGTCCTGGGATCTGAATCAGGAGATTTCAAGATCATCGTGTCCCAATCTTCCATTCAGTTTGTACAAGGAAGCACGGTCATTTTTAATCAGGCCGTATCCCTTAAAGTGAATGACTGGATTGTGGTTGTTGTTACCGCCGATCACTTTTACTTAAAACAGGTTACATATGAGGGTGGCTTGCTTCCCGCAACGAACCTCTATCCCTCTACAAACCTGTTTCCGGAACCCGTTAGCCAAAAGATCAACAATTTTGACGGTGCGATTTCTTACACCCAAACGGATATTCAGTCCATTACGTTAAATGGACAACAAACCGCAGAATACATCTGGCTTTACAGCGGGAGCTTTTCGGAAACAACCATCAACAACTTAGTTGGCGGTGAATGGTTTGAGCCTGGATATGATGCGAACACCTATTTAATCGCAACGTTTCAAAACGGTCTTTTAGCGGATATCACAGGTGGTAACGGCGATACGCTTTTTGGTGCATCCATCTATAGACGGGAGATCGGAAACAACTATCTGCAGCATGTCGTAGATGTAGATGCTGGCTATCTGATTGCGAGGGATTACGGTGCTAAGAGCCAAACTGCATATGAATACATCGTTTGGCAACGAGGCGGTGAAACTTACACATCCGCTCCGTATCAATCTGAACAGATAAAACCGTTATTCAACTTCTTCACCCTTATTGAGTGCCAGAAGGATGATACACAGGACAACGTGTATCGGGTTATCAACGCCTACAAGCTGGCGGGAAATGTGAACACGGGATCGATTTCGAACAATAATAACCCGATGATCTTCCAAAATTTCACGCAATATCCTGGAAGACAGCCTGTGCCGCAGTTATATAAAAGCGGAATCTTAACGGCCCTTATTGGGAGCATCAACCAAAGCCAGACCGGGTATGAAGACAGTTGGCAGTTGGCAGACGAGCTTTCCGCATTGTCTCTCAGCATGAACCCAAAGTTTTTAAGGGATATGAAGGGGGCTATTTGGAAGGTCGAAACAAGTGCCGCCATATCCACGCAAGTATCGAATACTTCCTATGCACAGCCTATCACGATTTCGATTCCTTGGGTGGAGGTTGGAGATAGCGAAAGGGTTTCTATTGTAGCGACCCCTTCCGACCCGATTTGGGAAACCGATCAGATTGTGGAAACACAGGTATATATCGACATTTCGACTGGCTGCCTGATGTGGACAACTCCCGATGGATATCAAGGCTCTACGCTAACGTTGAATGAGGCAGGGGAATTGATCCAAACGGGTACAGGCTATATTGAGCCAGCTAATATGTACATCGATAAAAACGGATACTTGATTGCCACGGTTGGCGAGTAAGAAAGGATTAAAGAATGAGAATTGAAGTAAAGGTTGGAGATATCGTAACCACAAAGCCGAACAGAAAACGTACCGTTAAGGCTGTTGACGGCAAGTATATCTATTTTACGGATGGAACACAGTACGCCTATACCCACCCGGACATTATCAAGGTGGAGCATAAGGAGCCGGAGCCCGAATTGATGATGGAAGATGCTGAACGGCCCGAAGAAGAAAAGCCGAAGAAGAAAAAGAAAAGAGAACAGGAAACCGAAGATTAAGGGAGTAGGAAATGGCCGCTAACTCTTTGTGGTCGCAGTATCTAAATGCGCTGAAAACGAATTATGCAAAGATTACCCGTCTGGACTTTCTGCAACCGGACGGGTCTGTGGCATTTTCTTTAGACAACAACCCATATGGTGTACGTTCCAAAACATTTATCCAAGACGGGAGCCTTTCTGTAAACCTACAAAACGGCACAAGGAGAACGGCCTCTGTGAGGCTTTCAAACTTGAACGGGGAATACGACTACAACGTAAACAACGTTTGGTTCGGGCAACAAATCAGGATTCTAATGGGAATGATTCTGCCAAACGGCCAGGAGTATTTGATCCCGCAAGGCGTGTTCTATATCCAGAATCCGGAGGAAAACCAACAACCCGGAGAACGGACAGCCGTATATAACCTTGTAGATAAATGGGCTTATCTGGATGGAACGTTGAACGGAGAGTTGGAAGGGGCATACGAGTGCCCGGTGAACTCAAATATATTTGGAGCCGTTGATGCAATTTTAAAACTGCCGCTTGGAAACGGGAAAGAAATTGATAGCGTACCCGCTACCTATACAGATTTCTACAACGGGAAATTCACTACGCTGCCTGATGGATCTACCGTTCCATTAACCAACACGCCGTACACGGTAAGGGTAGATAGTGACCACAACACATACGCTGATGTGATCCTGGCATTAAATGAAATGCTTGCAGGATGGATTGGATATGATTCCTATGGTTCTCTCAGACTGGATCCTTCACAGGATGACATTTTGGACACGAACAAACCTATTGAATGGACATTTTCTCCATCCGAACAGGAGTTTTTAGGCGCAACCTATACCGTCCTCAACAGCGAGGTAAGAAACGATATCATCCGTGTGGGCGAATCTCTTGGAGGATACGCATTGATCGGCGCAAGAGCGCAGAACTACGACCCTTCATCTGATACCAATATTAACCTTATAGGGTTAAAAACGGACAGGGAAAGCAAGGCGGGTTATTACACCAATGATATCTGTGCTTCTCTTGCGGAGTTCGAATTAAAAAGAAAAACGATCCTAAAAAAGTCCATAACCATTCGGTCAAAGCAAATGTTTCACTTGACGGAAAACAACCTTGTTCTGATAAAAAGAACGGATAAGACGGGGCAACCGATGGAACGGCATTTGGTTACGGGTTTCAACATTCCGCTAACAAGCACAGGGGAAATGACAATCAATGCCACATCTGTTTCGGACTTCCCGATTGCTACGATCAGTTACCTTACCAATCAGTCTTAACAAAGGAGTGACACATAACATATGGCATACGTAAACCCGAATTTTGTAAACGGAAGCTCCCCTGCTTTAGACGCAGAAAACCTTAATGACTTAGCAGGGGCTTTAGAGCTTGTTTCTGTAGAGAACGGTGGAACAGGCGTAAACGAAGTGACGCAAGGTGCGTTGTTGGTAGGTGCAGGAACGAACCCCATGTCTGAGGTCAGCGGAACAGGTGCGCTTTATGCCGTGGATGCAACAAATCCGCAGTTTGGAACACTTCCGATTAGCTGTGGAGGCACAGGAGCCGTTACACCGGAAGGGATCAGGGCTAATCTTGGGCTTACCAATGCTGGATTTGTTATTGCCGAAACTGCGCCGACAGCAACAAATAGCCTTTGGATTGATACCGGGAATGGCGGTATCTTGAAATACTACGATGGTACGCAATGGACACCCATCGTTGCTGTGTTTGGTTAAGGAGGGGACAATATGGGCCTTGCAAAGTGGAACATATGTTTATCCCCTAAATTTGTGGAGTTAAAGGCAAGGGTTAAGGCAGAGTGTTCCAGAAGAAACGGGAGCGGTAGCATTGCATCCTACGCTGGATCTGCTTATGACTACACGGTGATCCCACAAGCCGGAAACCCTGTACTCCCGGAACATGTCAATAAATTAGTGGAGCCTCTAAACGCTATTGCGCCTACGGGATATGATGTTGAGGAACGGCACGATGTTATACCCGCCTTAAACGCTCTGGAAGCCTTTTTAACGGCATCTGAAAACATTCCCTTGACGGCAGCAAAGTCCAACTGTGCGGCATCTTGCACGGGATTATGCGCAGGAACTTGCAAGGGTAATTGTTCCGGGTGCAGCGGTTCTTGCAAGGGCGGTTGCAGCGGTGGTTGCACAAGTGCTTGCACGGGGTGTACAGGCGGCTGCAAAGGCGGATGTAGTGGCCAATGCACGGGTTCATGTTCTGGAGCTTGCAAGGATGCATGTTCTGTAGCATGCTCTTTGTCTTGCAAGGGAAAGGTGATATCCGAAATTTCATAATAGTTTCAGGTGAAGCGAATGAAAAGATACGAAATCCAAATTGACCACGAAGAAAGCATTCGTGTGGAAAGAAGCTACTTTGAACACGCAGCCGGGAAGGACAATATTGCCTTTCTGATGTGTGACGAGGAAGTCAACTGGAAGATTTTACAGCAATATATTGATGTTGTGGAATATCGGTACACGGAATTGGAATTACTAAAGAGGGAGCTATCCCGAAAGTATGAACCCGTGGAGTTGAAAGGTATAGGATATACCTATAAGTTTGACTTCAAAAACGAAAGAATAATCTATATATCCGAGGGAGAAACGTGAGTAGAGATTATACCGAAGATATGGGAAGACTTTACGGGACAGATGTTGATCGTCTGTCCTGTTGTCGTATTGTGACCCTACAAACAAATGATTCCTGCAACCTTGCCTGTACCTATTGTTACCAAAAGTGCAAGGGAAACAGGATCATGCAAAAGGAAACGGCAAAAGAAATCATCGATTATCTGTTTGACATGTACGATGCGGATGATCCGGATGGATTCATCAACCACAAGACGCAGAGTGTGGTCTTGGAATTCATTGGCGGAGAGCCTTTTCTTGCCATTGATTTAATTGATTGGGCGGTTGGATATTTCTGGAAAACCGCATTAGAAAAGAATCACATTTGGGCAAGCACGTTCCGGGTTTCTATTACTTCAAACGGAACCAAGTATTTCGATGAAAAGGTACAACAGTTCATCAGAAGATACCGAAACCGACTTTCCCTTTCAATCACGGTCGATGGTGACAAAGAAATGCATGATTCCTGTCGGGTATTTCAGGATGGAAAAGGGAGTTGGGAAGCTGCAAACGCCGCTCAAATGCATTATCACAGGGTATACGGTGGCCACCTAGGGACGAAGGTAACAATCGCCCCGGAAAACCTAGAATACCTAGACCGTATCATTGATTATTTCATTCAAAACGGATACGAAGAAATCAACGCAAACACTATTTACGAAGCAGATTGGACGATAGAACAGGCCAGGGTTTTCTACAAAAAGCTGAAAATTGTTGCGGACAAGCTTTTATCCCTGGAAAAAGAGATCCCTTGCAGCCTGTTCCATAAGGACTTTTTCAAGCCTTTGCCACCGGAGGAAAACCAAAATTGGTGCGGCGGGAATGGTTTAATGCTTGCATTCGATCCGGACGGGGATGCGTATCCGTGCTTGCGTTATATGGAATCTTCGCTGAACGGAGAAAGGAAGCCTCTTAGAATCGGAAACAGCCGTTCCGGGATATACCAAACAAGAGAAGAAAAAGAGATCCGAAAGGAATTATCTGAGATCACAAGGCGGTCTCAGTCTACGGATGAATGCTTTAATTGCCCCGTTGCTGCCGGATGCTCATGGTGTACCGCTTGGAACTACCAGAAGTTTGGAACGGCAAATAAAAGGGATACGGCCTCCTGCTGGATGCACAAAGCAAGGAGCGTTGCAAATTACTATTATTGGTCGAAAAAAGGAGAAAAGATCGACCTGTGCTTGCCATATGTCGATTTGATACGAATTGTTAGCGAAACAGAATTAAAGGAACTTTTGGAGGGATCCGAAGAATGAGTGTTACAAACAACCTGGGCAAAGCAATGACGACCCCACGGGGAACATACAGCCCTACAAATTCATATGAGCCGTTAGATATTGTTGTATACAGCGGGTCAAGCTATTTGGTCTTGCAGAGCGTTTCTGGCGTTACGCCGTCAAATGACGGGAGCTATTATATGCTTCTTGCGTCCAGAGGATTACAGGGCCAAACCGGACAAGCAGCTACCGTGCAGATCGGGACTGTGACTACAGTACCCTACGGAACAGGTTCCAGCGTTACAAATGTAGGAACACAAAACAACGCCATTTTGAACATTTCTTTAGAACAGGGGCCAGAGGGTGATGTTTCTACGGTTGATGGCGTATCTGCCACCAATGGGAATGTTCAGTTGAATGCAGTAAAGTTTGTGGCGCAGTCTTTATCTAGTGCGCAACAAGCTCAGGCAAGAAATAACTTAAACTCCCCCGCAAATCCCACTAAGACTACTGCGACCCTTGCTGTTGCAAATTGGAGCGGAACGGAAGCACCGTATTTGTATACGTTGACGGTAACAGGAGTAACAGCGACCAATACCGTTGTACTGTACCCCGATCCAAACATCACTCAGGAACAACTTGAAGCATTACAAGCGGCAAATATTATCGGATCTTCCCAAGCAGCAAACTCCCTGACACTTAAAGCGTTTGGCGACAAGCCGGAAATTGCAATACCGATTGGGATAATCGTTGGAGGTGATGCCTAATGCCTATCGTTTGCAGATTTGGTGGCGGAGTGGCAACAGGCGGCCTGCCCGAGTTCACCTATACCGGGGATTACACCTTTATTGATGAAGGGGATAAGAATTGGCGAATAAGGTTTTTGACATCAGGCACGCTGACATTTACCAAAGCACCGAAGAATATTGATCTTTTTCTAGTTGATGGCGGTTCAGGCGGTGGTAAAAAGAATTACAAATTTAATTCATCTATAAATTTAAATCAAGGTGGTGGCGGAGCTGGTTACACACGGACGATAGAAGATATATCCTTAAACGCAAACTCCCCTTACGAAATTGTAATCGGAGCTGGTGGAGCAATCAGCGGCAACGGCGGATTAACATCTGCACTTGGTTATCTTACAGGTCAACAATCGACGGCTGGCGGTAATACAGGCGGAAATGGCGGCTCTGGCGGAGGAGCGGCACGTAACGTGACTAGTAGTTCGGGAGTCACCAAAGGCGGCGTGGATGGTGCTAACGGAGAAGATGTTTCTAGTAGCTGGCCGGGTGGAACAGGACAAGGAACAACCACTAGAGAATTTGGCGATGCAGAAGGTGTTTTATATTCTACTGGCGGAGACGGTGGGCCAGCCACAGAGAAAAACGGAGGCGATAATACCGGGGACGGCGGTAGCGTTAACGCAAAAGGTGGTTCTGGCATCGTTGTAATCCGCAATCACAGGGGGTAAACGTATGGCTAAAAACATGGCACGAATTGAAAACGGCCTTGTGGTGAACATCGAATGGTGCTCCGATAAGCAGGCCGAAACCGAAACGTTAATCAACCTAGCAGATAGGCCCGTTGCCATTGGCGACACCTATAATGGCGCAGACTTCTATAGAGATGGTGTAAAGGTTTTAACGCCTTTGGAGGAAGCCCAAGCAAAGATTGATGAGCTAGAAGCCTATTATTTGGCCATGACGGAGGTGTTGGAATGAGCATTGCAAAAGATACGGTTAATCATCCTGCATATATCCGAAAGTTAATGGAGGCTGGCGGAAGGGCTATTGCAAACAACTCAAAAGTCACGGGCGAAGACCCTCCTGTGGAAGCTGGACTGTTTTCTTATGATGAATGGATGAGCGAAAAATCTTACGAAAAAGGCGATTTATTTGTCTATCAAGGGAATCCGGGCTTTGTCCGGCAAGCTCATACAGCACAAGCACATTACCCGCCTTTCTCGGTTGGAACGGAAGCATTATACGGGGCTAGGCCGAAGCAAGGCCCTGATGGGGTGCATCCGTATGTTTACAACATGAAAGCTGAAAGCGGGATGAGGGTGCGTAGTGGAAACGGGAAAGTATATGTCTGCATCCAATCCGCAGATCCGCTTCTGTATGATCCCAAGGATGTACCTGCGCACTTTCAGGAGGAAGCAGAATGACACCACAACTTGAACGTTTAAAAGAATACTGCCAACAGCAGGTCGATAACCATTCTATTTATGTATGGGCGGCAGAGGGGCAAATGGAACCTACCGTAAATGAGGAATGGATCCGGGAATCTGAAAAGAACACAGGCGGAAACTACGCTAGTATTGCTGTGGGTTTCTGGAAGAAACAGCATGAAGCGGGTTATGGCCCTGTATTAAAGGCTTTCGACTGCTCCGGGTTCGTTTCAAAGGCGTTGGACTACGCCGAAGTTTCCACGGGGAGGATGGATTGTGACAGGCTGTGGGCCAAGTGCAAAAAGATTTCCTCTCCTAAAGACGGTTGTTTGCTGTTTCGGGTGAATTCAAAGAATCCGAATGATAGGACGCACGTTGGGTTCTATCTGGATGGATATCAGTTCCACGCAAAGGGCAGAGCTTACGGCGTAGTAAAGGAACCGTTTAATGCTAACTATTGGTCTGAATACGGATGGTTTCGTACTATGCCAGAGGGAGAGCCGGAACCCATCACAGAACCGCTTTATTTTTCCCACAATCTCAGAAATGGTAATAAATGCGAGGACGTGACTAAACTAAAACGACTGCTAATATCCAAAGGGTACGATATCGGCATAACCGCCGACAATCAATCCTATGGCCCATCCACCGAAAAGATGGTTAAAAGATACCAAGTTGACAATAACCTTGGGGCTGACGGAATTGCAGGAAAAGAAACAATTCAAAGCCTTGGAGGGAACTATTATGACGGGTGATACCTTCGGATGGATCATTGGTATTCTTGGGACATTAACCGCAATCGTTGTCGGGATTTCCAACATGAGCAGAAACAAGGTCAAGGATAGCGAGGAAACAGGGCACCAAAGCGGACAGGTAATGTCAGAACTAGGCTATGTGAAGTCCGGTATTGACGATATCAAAAACGAAATGCGGGATCAAAGACAAACGAATATGCAGTTTATGGAGCGGCTTTCTGCCGTGGAAAGTTCTACGAAGCAAGCCCACCATAGAATCGATCAAAACTCTAGCAGAATCGATCAAATTCAACAAGGAAAGGATGTACATTTGCATGGATAAGGCTTATTTAATCTCTTGGGTAAAGGCTGCTGGCCTCCGGGCTATCCGTAC
>JAZURO010000194.1:0-2666 GCA_045606265.1 Eubacteriales bacterium | reverse complement strand
AGGTGAACCTCCGGCTCTTGCGGGGGCAACAGGTTCGGCAGACGATAGCCGTTCTTCATCGTGTAGGTCAGTTCCATCTTCAATACTCCTTTCGCTCATAGTTTTCGGCTTGCTGACAATAGGATACTCTTTTTCGGCATTTTCCGCAAATGTGCGATTTTCCTTTTTTTCTTCCCGTTGCAGATTTCTTACGGTCAAGGCAATAGCACCAAGGCAGTTTTCGGCAATATCGCTTGTAGAAACGCCCAGTGTGTTCATCGTGTCGGGAGAATTAAAGTTGATAACGTCGTTAAAATCGTCAACCCCAAAGTATTCGTCCACATCCAAGCCGCACCTTGACATCAGCATATAGGCAACGCTGTTTTCAAGCAATCTGCGGTAGATAACCTCTACGTTAAGGTCATCGTAATCCTCCAAGAAACTGTCCGCACGGTAGCGGATCAGTTCGGAGAGATAGTCGGGAAGATTGTCCTCAACCGCATTTTTCGCAACGGAATGTAATGCCGATTGCAGATCGGATTTATCTCTCAGCTCACCGAAGCGGTTTTCAAGTGCTTCAATGACCGCCGCCTCATATTCGGGTTTATATTCCCATATCGGCACCGGTCTTGCAAAGCGGCTTTCGTGGGTGTCGGAAATATCAAAGTAGTATTTTAACCTTTGCCGTCCTGCGTGATGACGGTCAAACACCGCAATACCTGTGGCATAGCGGTTGACCCATCTGCCAAACTTCTGATTCCATCCGTTTTTACCCTCGATTTCAAGCACAGCCGTCGCATCGGGCCGCTGTGCGTGGATCAACACCTGCTCGTCGAAGGGTAAGCGGTAGTTATAACAAGCGGAGTGAAGAAACGCCGTCCAAGTATGATGATTTTTAGCAAGCCCTTTTACGCTCTCACGGTATAACGCCGTAATAATCTCATATTTGCTTGCCATCGTAACACCTCCTTATCCTCGTTTGAGTTTTTCTGTATAGTCTTTTGTGACCTCGTAGTGATTGGTGCTGGCAACAAGGAGCTGCCATACCGTTTCCGCCGCTTCGCTGTCGTACATAATAACGCTGACGTAATCGCCGTTCTCATCGGAATACACACGGCTGAACCGCATACGCTTTTCGATCAATTCCTTTGCCCGTTCCCGTTCACGCTCCTGCGGTACGGCTTCTGCATTTTTCTCCAAAACGGTCATAAGCAGATTGAACATTGATGGGTGCATTGTTAGTTTTATAGAGGGGTACTGTCCCATAATAAGTTCCTACCTTTCTCGGTCTGCGGCCTGCACCATTCGGGGAATGGAAAACCCGTAAACTTTGGCAATATCATCGCCAAGCCTACGGGTCAATCTCGTTATATCGGTGCGGGTCGCCGTGCCGTAATATAATTTCTCTTTTAAGTTGTCAATTTGTGCTTCGCTCACACCTGCTTTATAGGTGCGGTAGAGGTAATGGTTTGTGCCGTCGTGGTGTGCAGCATCGCAACGAAGATCGCCCAAGCGGTCAACATACCAAGTCACATAGTCGGTATCGGAGTACAGACAATCCTTGATGTTGCCACTTTCGATTTCCTTATATCCCATACGCCTGCCGTGCCATAAACCAAGGTCGGCAATCACAAGGATGGGCTGTGATAACTGCACGTTAAGATTACTGCGCTCGTCATCAAGGTAATTGCCGTTAATTTCATACATCAAGGCAATACGCTCACTCTCGGTCATATCGGGATATTCCGCTTCCAAGTCCTCACGCCAATCCTCATAGTCAAGGTCATTACTCCAGATAATGCGTTTTTGCTCGGTCATCGTTCATCACCTCGGACGTTCCTGTTCGGCGGTATCAACTTGCCGTTTTTATCATAATTTGCGGGATCTGCGGCAGGAGCTGCCCAGCCAAACATTGAACCGACCTTCATAGCTTCTGCTTGTGCTTTGGAAACGCCGCCTTTCTCGTTCATTTCATCAACGATTTCCTTTGCTTCTGCAAGGTCTTTTGCGGGAATGTCGGTGGGATAATAGCCACTTTCACCACGCTTAATAATGACGATTTCGCCCGTATTGGCAAGGGTGCTGTAACAGGTTTCGGGCAGGGATGCACGAAGCGGAATTACCTTGTTTCCGTTCCTCTGCATAATCTCTGCAAATTGACAGATATGATAGAGGTTTGAGCCAACCTCTACGTGGTACTCGTCAATATAGCGGCAGGTATAGTCAACGCTATCGCCGTTATAAAAGGTGATACGCACCTTGTCAAAATCTTCAATGCGAAATAGCGTTGTATAGTCGGGTTTGATAAAACGGATACCTTTCTCGGCGTTCTTCAAATGACGGTCGAGCCATTCACGCTGATAGGCGTAAATATAAAAGTTGTAATCGCCCTTATTGGGGTTTAGCCGCATAAGGTATGAGTAGTTATCGGTGTCTGCTCTAAAAGCGTATTCACGGCAGTAGTTGCCGTCAAAGCCGCTTTCGGGTTTTCCGTAGCAGTATCCCGCCATTGAGCTGCGGTTTTTAAGGATGCCGCCGTACCTTTCATCAAAGCGGAGCATATTGATAACGGTGTCAAATTCCGCCTTGAACGCATCGGTTTTAAGGCTTTCACAATGATTATCCCAAGAGGTAAAGAACCCCGTGCCGTTACTGTAAGTCGGAGGCCAAGCGGTCTTAGGAAGACA
>JAZURO010000193.1:0-13386 GCA_045606265.1 Eubacteriales bacterium | reverse complement strand
GGTCATCTTCGGCAGAAAGGTAAGATTGCTGAACTTGCCCTTGGATATGGTGGTTCGGTTGGCGCTTTGAAAGCGATGGGTGCGACCGCAATGGGAATACGTGAGGAAGAATTAAAACCGCTTGTGGATGCTTGGCGCAATTCTAACCCCGCTATAACCAAGTTCTGGTGGACGGTGGATAAGGCGGTCAAGTATGTCGTTTCCACCAAGCAACAGTATTCCTGCTACGGTGTTACATTTTCCTACGCAAAAGGGATTTTATTTGTGAAATTGCCGTCGGGCAGAAGTCTTGCGTATGTAAGACCGAGAATGGGTGTGAACAATTTCGGGAGCGAGTGCGTGACCTATGAAGGACTCGGCGCATCGAAGAAATGGGAGCGTATTGAAAGCTACGGCCCCAAGTTCGTGGAAAACATTGTTCAGGCAACGGCAAGGGATATTTTGGCGGAATCAATGCAACGGCTGAATAACGCAGGGTTTGCAATTACAATGCACGTCCACGACGAAGTGGTGCTTGAAGTACCGAACGGTGTATCGAGCGTGGAACAGGTGTGCAGGATTATGGGGAAAGCTCCCCAATGGGCGGAAGGATTAAATCTTCGCGCCGACGGCTATGAATGCCAATTTTATAAAAAGGAGTGAGAGAGGAATGAAAAATCCAAGTTTTTATAACAGCGAAGGCTATCCCGATCCCACTCACTATGCTGTGGAAATGAAGATGGCAAAGGAAGAACGGGAACGGAAAAGGATGTTGCACCAATTTCGACCTATCGTATACATCTGTTCCCCGTTTAGTGGTGACGTGAAGGAAAACAAGAAAAAGGCGAGAACGTATTCACGCTTTGCGGTCAAGAAAGGGTATCTGCCGATAACACCGCATTTACTCTTTCCGCAGTTCTTGGACGATGAGAACCCAGACGAGCGAGAAATAGGTCTGCACATGGGTTTGGTATTGATGACCAAATGTGTGGAAGTTTGGGTGTTCGGCGAGAAAAAGTCGGAAGGGATGAAAAGGGAAATCCAAAAAGCAAAATGGCGCGGAAAGGTAGTCCGCTATTTTACGAGTGATATGGAGGAAATAAAACGATGATTGTACCGTTTAGAGGATATGTAAAAACCAAGGACAAAAGCCCTTGTCAGAAGTTCGGGAACGGAGAGCCACTTTTGACATTGGAAGAAGTGGAAAATCTCGATGAATACGCAGGGATATTAAACGGTGAGTTTACGGTTAAAGACGTGGATGAAACTGGTGAGGCGGAAAGGGTTTTTAGGTTCGTAACCGACATGAACTACAACTGCCGTGTATACAAAACGACCAGGGGATTGCACTTTATGTTCAAAAGCAGTCCCTATTGCACGAAAGGCGTGGTTAAGGCAACCGATGCACTCGGTTTTTCCTTCGACGTCCGCACGGGCAAGAATATGTACGTAGTCTTGAAAAGCAAGGGGAAAGTAAGAGAAATTATTCGAGATTTTGACGAGTCTCGACCGATTGACGAATTTCCTAAATGCCTTGCACCTGTCCGCAATGCCCAGAAGTTCACGGGTATGGGTGACGGTGATGGAAGAAACGGTGCATTGTTCAAGCATTCAGCTTTGCTTTTGAAATGCGGATATACGCCTTCCGAGGTAAAGAGTATTCTGTATTTTATCAACAACTACGCATTTGACGAACGCCTCTCTGAAGAAGAGATGCAGAAGATAACCAGAAGAGAGGCATTAGAGAATTTCGTAGAGAGTAGCTCTGCGGCAGAAGACTTCGGTAACCCTCTTAAGCCGACTACGCAAAACGATATTGGTATGGCGGAATTGTTCGTGCAAGAATACCGAAATGAGGTGCGTTATAGCCCTGCAACGGGGTGGATTGTTTGGGATGGAACGAGATGGGAGCCTTCTGAACTGAAAGCGGAGCAGAAGTATATCGAGTTCGTGAAAAGAGCGCTGAAAGAGGCTCGAAAAGAGGTGCAGAACTCTTATGGCACTCTTGGCGAAGTTGCTATGGGAGAGGGCGAAAAGAGTGCAAAAGAGGATGCGGAGAGAGCGATAAAAGAGGCGCTCGCTTATTTCAAGTTCGTCAACAAGATGTGCGATAGCGGAAAAATAAAAGCCGTGATGAGCATTGCGAAGGGTTTTCTTGAAATAGGTGTCAGCGAATTGGACAGCAATCCGTTTGAATTGAACACACCCTTTGGCATTGTGGATTTGAAAACGGGAGTGGTGTATCCGCACCGTGCGGAGTCATATTGCACCAAAATAACCAAGGTGGCTGCGACGATGGACGGTATGGATATGTGGCAAGAATGCCTTGATTTGGTTTCGCAGAACGACGAGGAGTTCAAGTTATATTTGCAAACCGCCGCCGGAGCGATTGCCATTGGAAAAGTCTATCAAGAGGCGCTCATCATTGCCTTTGGGGATGGCGCGAACGGAAAAAGCACCGTGTTTAACACCATTTATGAAGTTTTAGGCGATTATGCGGGCAAAATCCCTGCGGAATCGTTGACCACAAAGGCAAGAAACACCAAGGTCGACCTTGCAGAACTGCTTGGAAAACGGTTTGTCCTTGCAAGCGAAACGGAAGAAGGTCAACGCCTTTCTACCAGTATGCTGAAACAGATTGCAAGCGTGGATACCATCACGGGCGAGAAAAAGTACCACGACCCGTTCACGTTCACACCTACGCACACAACTGTGCTTTATACGAACCACCTGCCGAGGGTAGGTAGCAACGATAAAGGCACGTGGCGAAGACTGATTGTAGCACCGTTTAACGCAAACATCAAGAACCCCAGAACCAACTATGGCGAAGAACTGCTGGCGAAGGCAAGCGGTGCGGTTTTGAAGTGGATAATCGACGGCGCAAAAATGTTTATTGACGGTGGGTTTAAGATACCGCATTGCAAAAAGGTGGATGATGCGATTGGCAAGTACCGTGAAGAGAACGATTGGCTTGCACATTTCCTTTCGGAGTGTTGCATTGTCGGCGAAAAGGAGTCGGTCGGCGGGGGCGTGCTTTATAAGGCTTACCGCGCGTGGGCAACGGAAACGGGCGAGTATGTGCGCCGAAATAGGGATTTTGCGGATGCGTTGCGTGTCGCAGGTTTTGAAATGAAGAAAACAAGCAAAGAAAACGTATGGAAAGGGCTGACTTTGTCGGTTGACAGAGCATACGGTACAACGGCAGAGGAGGATTTCCTGAAATAAGGGTAGTGGAAGATAAATGGAGTATGAAACAGTAAATTTACTTAAAGAAATCAAAAAATTAAAAAATATAGAAATTTATGAATTTATACTCCATTATCCTCCACAGCAATTTTCAAGGGTGGCTGTATGGAAGAAAAGCGAATAGAAAGGAAACTTAAAAAGGCGGTCAAAAATTGCGGAGGTATGTGCTTGAAATTCGTGTCCCCATCTTTTGATGGCGTTCCCGACAGGATTGTACTGCTACCGCAAGGACGCATTGCTTTTGTAGAAACAAAGGCAACGGGAGAGGAAATGCGACCTCTCCAGAAATACAGAAAAAGGCAGTTGGAAAGACTCGGTTTTTTGGTTTTCTGCCTTGACAACGAAAACGACATAGGAGAGATTATCAATGAAATACGTACCGTATGAATATCAGCAATACGCCACAAGTTTTATCGAAAAAAACGAGGTCGCAGCCATTTTCCTGGAATGCGGTCTTGGGAAGAGTGTGATAACCTTGACGGCAATCAAAAATTTAATAGCAAAGGGCGAAGTAAAAAAAGTGCTTGTCATTGCGCCTTTGCGTGTAGGGAAGACAACTTGGCCCGATGAAATTGAAAAGTGGGAACACCTGAAAGGCTTGACCTATTCGGTTGCAATCGGGACGGTAAAGGAAAGGGAGTCGGCGTTAAGAAAAAATGCAGACATCACGATCATTAACCGAGAAAACGTGGAATGGCTGATTGCGAAAAGCGGAGTTCCCTTTGACTACGATATGGTGGTTATAGACGAGCTTTCGTCCTTCAAATCCTATAAAGCAAAGCGTTTCAAATATCTTTTGAAAGCAAGACCAACGGTGGAAAGGATTGTCGGCTTGACGGGAACGCCTTCTTCCAACGGCTTGATGGATTTGTGGGCGCAGTTCCGATTGCTTGACCTTGGCGAAAGACTGGGGCGGTACATAACCAGATACCGTGAAGGCTACTTCACTCCCGATAAGCGGAATGCCCAAGTGGTATTTTCCTACAAACCCTTGCCTGGGGCGGAAGAGAAAATCTACGATAAAATCGGCGATATTACGATTTCGATGAAAGCGAAGGACTACTTAAAAATGCCAGACCTCGTGATGAATACCGTAAAGGTTAAAATGTCTGATAAAGATGGGGCGATTTACGAGCAATTGAAGGATGATATGTTCATCGATATTCGTGAAGATGAAATCGACGTTGCGAATGCAGCGGCTTTGTCGAATAAACTTCAACAGTTGGCGAACGGTGCGATTTACGGCGCGGACAAGAAGGTCATCCGTATCCACGACGGAAAGTTGGATGCTTTGGAGGATTTAATCGAGAGCGCCAACGGCAAACCAGTCCTTGTGGCGTATTGGTTCAAGCACGATTTGGAACGCATCAAGGAGCGTTTTCCTTTCGTTCGTGAAATCAAAAACCCCGACGATATAAAGGCTTGGAACAAGGGGGAAATCCTTGTGGGGATTATTCATCCTGCATCCGCCGGACACGGCTTGAATTTACAACAGGGCGGTTCGACGATGATATGGTTTGGCTTAACGTGGAGCTTGGAACTTTATCAACAAACGATTGCAAGGTTGTACCGCCAAGGGCAAACGAAAACGGTAGTGGTACACCACATTGTAACCGAGGGGACGATTGATGAGTTGATGTTGGTTTCCCTTGACAGGAAAGAAAAAAGACAAGACGCATTGATTGATGCGGTAAAAGCACAGATAAGGAGGTAGCGTATGAAATCAGCAGAGTGGCAAGAAAACCTGGCACACGCCATTATATTGCAAGCGGTGAGGGATTACCGTGATGTGCGAAAAATCTTACGCAAGTATCCCGAACACGACTTGTCTTTGAAATTAAAAGCAGAAGTGGAGGAGTTCTTCCTTTCGAGTTGGTTCACGGTTTTGACGAACCTTGATGGGAAGGCACTCTTAAAAAAATTACAGGAGGAGTGAGAATATGACAAAGAAGGAATATCTGAACCAAGCGTATTATTTGGATAAGCAAATCAAGCGGGATTTGTTGCAATTGGAAAACTTAAAAAGCATAGCCGATTCCATTCCTTCGCCGTGCTTTGGGGAAAAGGTAAAGAGTACGAGAAACTTCGACCCGCCGTTCGTGAGAACGTTAGAAAAGATATGGCAAAAGGAAGAAGAAATCAACGTGGAGATTGCAAAGCTACTGGATTTGAAGGACGAGATTCGTGCGGTCATCAATACGCTTGCAAATCAAGACGAGAGATTGGTTTTGGACTACCGCTACCTGCTTTTCCATAAATTGGAGGAGATAGCGGCGGAAATGAACGTGAGTATGTCGAGCGTTAAGCGTTGGCACCAGAACGGAATAAAAAATTTGACGATTCCTAAAAGTTGAACCCTTTTGAGCCTTTTTTATCCAAATTGAGCCGAAATGAGCCTTGATGAGCCGTTGCCATTTGTGGTATGATATACTTGTGAAAATATAACGTAAGCCTTTGAGAAATCAAGGGCTTATTTTTATGGGGAAATAATTATGCCAAGAAAACCGAAGAAACCGTGTGCGTTTCCTGGTTGTCCTAAATTAACTGATGGAAGATACTGTGAAGAGCATACCAAGGTGATGAACGACAGGTACAATAAATATGAACGCCCCTACGATTCTTCGGAAAGGTATGGAAGTCTGTGGCGGAAGATAAGAAACCGCTACATCAAAAAGCATCCTTACTGTGAGGAGTGCTTGAAGAACAGAAAGCTGACGAAGGCAGAAGAAGTTCATCACATTCTTCCGTTGAACCACGGAGGAACACACGCAGAAAATAATTTGATGTCTCTGTGCAAGCCATGTCACTCACGCATCACAGCATTGATGGGAGACCGCTGGGGCAAGCCAACAGAGGATGGGTCTAAAAAGTAGGCGCAACCTCCCGCGAGGATGGGTCTATTTTTTTTACGCAACCTCCCTTGGGGGCATCGGGGGTAGGGGAGGTCAAATCTCTGGCTCTCCCTGCCGAACAGCGGGCGCGGGCTTTCGTGTGCAAAAATTGCTTTTCAAACGTGGTATTAACCCCACCCCTAAAATGAAGGAGGAAAACTGTGGCGAAAGACGGAACAATGCGAGGTGGCGCTCGTATCGGTGCAGGTAAGAAACCAAAGGCTCTGCACGAGAAAATCGCCGAGGGAAAAGACGACGGCGCAATGGTGCTGCCGAACCCTATTGATTTGGACGGAGTAGACGTTCCGCCCGTAAAAGAATATTTGAAAGCCACCCAGAAAAACGGAAAGGCGATGTGCGCCGAGGAAGTATACAAGGAAATCTATCTGTGGCTGAAACAAAGACGGTGTGAAAAGCTCGTCAGCAAGCAACTCATCGAGCAGTACGCAATGAGCGTTTCTCGTTGGGTGCAATGTGAAGAAGCGATTTCCGAATATGGTTTTCTTGCGAAACACCCCACGACAGGGAACGCAATCGCAAGTCCGTATGTGGCGATGAGCCAACAGTATATGAAGCAGTCGAACCAAATCTGGTATCAAATCTTCCAGGTAGTAAAAGAGAACTGCTCGGTGGATTACGGCGGCAGTCCGCACGACGATATGATGGAAAAATTACTCGCATCAAGGCGAGGAAAATAAAGGAGAGATACGAAAAATGAGACTTTTTTCTACGGAACAGGTCAGCAAGTATCATCCCGATAAATACGCAGACCAAATTTCGGATGCGATTTTGACGGCTTGCTTGCGCCAAGACAAAAACAGCCATTGTGGAATTGAAACGATGGTTAAGGACAACACGGTCGTTCTCGGTGGCGAGATTACGACCAAGGCAAAAATCGACGTTGAGCAGATTGTAAAGCAAGTTGCAGCCAAGCTCGGTTATACGGTGGATAAGGTTATAAACCTTATTGGTCAGCAATCGCCACAAATCAACAATGCGGTATCCTCGGTGGAAGAAATCGGTGCAGGAGACCAAGGCACGATGTTTGGGTATGCTACGGCGGAAACATCAAGCAGACTTCCGTTTGGTTTTGACCTTGCGAATAAAATCATCAAGGCGATTGAAACGGATGTGGAGACGAACCCCGATACGATTTTTAAGGGCGATGCGAAAACGCAGGTAGTCGTTGACCTTGACAAAGAGCCGACCTTTGAATCGGTAAAAAGCATCCTTGTTTCGGCTTGTCATAAAGAGGGAATTGCTCTTGATGTCGTAAAATGCCGAATTAGGGCGTTAATTGCCGAAATTTGGGACGATACCGAACTCCCCGAACTGATTATCAATCCGTCGGGAGCGTGGACAATTGGCGGTGCTACGGCGGATTGCGGCTTGACGGGTAGAAAGATTGTTTGCGATCAATACGGTGGTTACTGTGCTGTCGGCGGCGGTGCGTTCTCTGGTAAAGACCCGACGAAGGTTGACCGTTCGGCGAGTTATATTGCGAGAAAAATTGCTGTTGACTTGCTCGAAGCGTATGACCTTAAGTGGTGCGAAGTACAGCTCGGTTATGCAATCGGTATCGCAGAACCCATCTCCGTTTGCGTAAAAAACGACAAAGGGTTTGACCTTTCCGACGAAGTAAGAAAATATTATTCGTTGACCCCCCGTGGAATTATCGAAGAACTCGGTCTTTTAGAAAAGGACTACGAGAAGATTGCGGAAGGGTGTCATTATAGGGAAAAATTCTAAATTTTCCTAAAAATTGTATTAAAAACGTTTGACAAGATAAAAAAATGTGGATATAATACTATGATTTAGTGCAGAAAGTGCTAAATGGGTGGCTTGGGAAACAAGGAGTTTTGTATTATGTACCACTATATCGAAGACAAAGAATTTTTGAAGAGAATGCGTAGCCTGTGCGCCGACATTATTAACCAGTTGGTTCAAAAAATCAACAGGGAAGGAAAAATGACGGTTGAAGCTCACCTTGTTGGTAGCGGGGCGAGAAATATGGAAACGCAAAATGCCAATCAACCCGTTGACCTTGACTATAACCTTTGGGTCTATAAGTGCGATGACATAAACGATTGTCGTGCAATCAAAGAATACGTGAGAAAAACTTTCAATAAGGTGTTGAAAGCAAATGGCTGGTCTGACTGCGAGGATTCAACTTCTTCCTTAACGACGGAAAGAAGACACTTCACGAAAGGAAATCAAACGGAATTTAGTATCGACCTTGCTATTGTTGCAGAAGGGCGCACAGACAACTGGTATCGACTTATCCATAAGAAGACGGGATATGTGCAGAGGGATGAATATTGGTGGCAAGAAGCACCACATTCCGATGGTCTGCGCGATAAGGTTGACGATTTAAAAGACAATGATTTGTGGCTTGAGGTTCGTCAAACCTATCTCGACAAGAAAAATATGTATTTGAGAAGGCAGGATAAAAACCATCCTTCTTTCAACGTGTACATAGAATCGGTAAATGAAGTTTACTATAAGCATTTTAGATAAAAATAAATAATTGACGGAACCGTCCTGTAAAAGGGGCGGTTTTTTCATGCCAAAAAGGAGGAATAATGGCGAGAACAACGACAGAAATGCAACTGATCGAACTCTCGAAATTGGTCCCGTATGTTAATAACGCGCGAACGCACTCGGTGGAGCAGATAAACAAACTTCGGTCGAGTCTTCGTGAGTTTGGTTTTATTAACCCTGTCATTATTGACAAGGACTACGGTATCATCGCGGGACACGGTCGTGTGATTGCAGCGAGAGAAGAAGGTATTGAAAAAGTGCCGTGCGTGTTGGTGGATTATCTCACGGAGGTGCAGAAAAAAGCATACATTTTGGCTGACAACCGTATGGCGTTAGATGCAGGATGGGATGAAGAACTTCTGCGTGTAGAAATCGAGGCTTTGCAAGGTGAGAACTTTGACGTGGGGTTGACGGGGTTTGATGAAAAGGAACTTGCAGACCTCTTCAAAGGGGAAGATAAGGAAATCGAAGATGACGATTTTGACTTAACCGCCGCCCTTGAAAAAGCATCGTTCGTACAAAGGGGCGATGTTTGGACGGTGGGACGGCATAGGCTCGTGTGCGGTGATGCGACCAATGCCGACGACGTGAAAACCCTAATGGACGGCAAACGCGCCAACCTTATTCTGACAGATCCGCCGTATGGCGTTTCCTTTAAGAGTAAGAGTGGCTTGACTATCCAAAACGACAGTATGAAGGACGATGAGTTCTATCAATTCTTATATAAAGCCTTCGTGAATATGGCGGAAAATTTAGAGCCAGGCGGTTCTGCTTATGTTTTCCACGCCGACACCGAAGGCTTAAAGTTTAGAAAGGCGTTTATTGATGCAGGTTTCCACCTTGCCGGTGTTTGCATTTGGGCGAAAAATAGCCTTGTCCTTGGCAGGTCGGATTATCAATGGCAACACGAACCCGTTTTATACGGCTTTTTGCAGAACGGCAAGCATAAGTGGTATTCGGATAGAAAACAGACGACCATTTGGAACTTTAACAAGCCTAAACGCAATGAAAACCATCCCACGAGTAAGCCACTTGACTTGCTCGGCTATGCGTTGAAGAACTCTTCGCAGGAAAATGCTATTGTTGTGGATACGTTCGGCGGAAGTGGTTCTACGCTTATGGCGTGCGAGGGGATGAATCGTATCTGCTATACCATTGAGCTTGACGAAAAGTACGCATCCGTTATTCTTCGTCGATATGTCGAGGATACTGGCAATGCAGACGGAGTCTTCGTGGTGAGAGATGGTAAGCAAATCCCGTATGCCGACCTTGTAAAAGAAGTGCAAGGCAGAAACAGCAATGCGGATAGCGATAATTGATGCGGATTTAATCGGTCGTAAAAAACATAGGTTTCCAAATTTGGCGTGTATGAAGATATCCGCCTTTCATAAAAATCAAGGGGACAGCGTAAAACTAAAAACAGATTACAACGGTTTATCGGAGTACGACAAAATTTATCTGTCAAAGGTATTCACGGACACGGTAGTCCCTAACGAGGTTTTAAGTTTGGAAAATCTTTCATTCGGCGGGACGGGTTTCTTTTATGATAAAGCACCTCCCTTGCCGGAGGAAGTGGAACATCAAAAGCCAGATTATCACTTGTACGATGATTGGGTTGACGAACAACTTCGTGCCGGTGGTAAAGAGCGCGATTTTTCCTATTACCGTGATTATTCGATAGGGTTCTTAACGAGAGGCTGTTTCCGCAAATGCGAGTTCTGCGTGAATAGAAATTATAAGCGGGTATTAAAGCACAGCCCCATAGAAGAATTCCTGGATGAAACACGACCGAAAATATGCTTGCTCGACGATAATTTCCTTGGGCATCCTTGTTGGAAAGAAATGTTGCTTGAATTACAAAGCAGAGGAAAGCCATTCCAGTTCAAACAAGGGTTGGATGAAAGGCTTTTGACCGATGAGTCGTGTTCCATTTTGTTCCGTAGTAAATACGACGGCGATTATATTTTTGCCTTCGATAACGTGGCGGACAAGGAAATCATCGAAAGAAAGATTAAACTTGCACGGAAGTACACGACCGCCGCCTTGAAATTTTATTGTTTCTGCGGTTTCGATCGTGAAGGAAAATGGGATGACGGTTTTTGGCGAGAAGATATTTTTGACCTTTTCAAAAGGATAGAAATTCTCGCTCGTTATGGCTGCGTTCCATACGTGATGAGGTACGCTCAATATGTGGAAAGTCCGTATCGAGGGTTGTATATTACGATTGCACGGTGGTGCAATCAACCGAATTTTTTCAAAAAGAAAAGTTTGCGTGAGTTTGCGGAAGCGAATGGGCGAACAAGTGCTTGTTACAGGTATATGCGTGACTTCGAGAATGTTTTTCCAGAAGTCGCTTTTTATTTGGATATGAAATATTGTCCGCCCAAGTAACGGGTTCATATAATTACGAAAGATAAAAATTAAAGGATTTACGAAAGATGAATAAAAAACTGACGTTGGGCAGTCTGTTCGACGGGTCGGGTGGATTCCCGTTAGGCGGTCTGCTTGCAGATATTTCTCCTTTGTGGGCATCCGAGGTCGAGCCTTTTGCTATAAGGGTTACGACCAAGCGGATGCCTTTTGTCAAACATTACGGCGATATTTCCCAAATGGACGGCGGGAAAATCGAACCCGTGGATATAATCACGTTTGGTAGCCCCTGTCAAGATATGAGCGTTGCGGGAAAGCGTAGCGGTCTTGACGGGAGTCGTTCGTGCTTGTTTTACGAAGCTGTCCGAATTATTAAAGAAATGAGGAGTGCAACGAATGGAAAATATCCAAGATATGTCGTTTGGGAAAATGTCCCAGGCGCATTCTCAAGCAACGGAGGCAAAGACTTCAAAGCGGTGCTTGACTCGCTCGTCAGCATCGTCGAAGAGACAGCCGAAGTGCCTTTTCCTGAAAAAGGGGAGTGGGCATACGCCGACTGCTACGTGGGAGACGGATGGAGCCTTGCTTACCGAGTTCTCGACGCTCAATATTGGGGAGTCCCCCAACGACGTCGTAGAATCTACCTTGTCGCAGATTTTGGAGGTGGGAGTGCCTGCGATGTATTATTTAAGTCCGAAGGCTTGTCAAGGTATTCTGCGGAGGGCTTCCGTGCGTGGCAAAGAACTGCCAATCATACTCAAGAACGCTTTGGAACGCCAGGCGTTGGGTTCGATGGATACAACGGAAGCGTAGACGAAAAGGCAGCAACGCTCGGTGTGAATTGCGGAATGTCCACAGGCAGGAACGGAGTTGTTCTTAACGACCAAGGTGGGAACAGAATGGATGTCACGGAAGAAGTAACTTGCACTTTAAGAGCGCAAGCACATCATCCGCCTGTGATTATGGATGTCTTTGACAACCACGGAAAGGATGTCCGCTATACGGGGCCGATTGAAATTGCGCCTACGATTTCTGCGACCTATGGAACGGGAGGGAACAATCAACCGTTTGTCGTGGGTAAGAGTTGGGACGGTAGAGAAGTTTCGCCGACCTTAACCAAGCAAAACGCAGGTGGCAATCAGCGAATGCCCGACAAGGACAATTTTAATTGCGTTCTTCAACCTTACGGTATTTCCGCAAAGGATAGCAACGCAATGAAATCGAGCAATCCTCATAGCGGTATTTACGCAGCAAAGACATCTCGAACTCTTGACGGCAATGGCGGAAATCCCGCTTGCAATCAAGGTGGTATCGCCGTGGTATGCGTCGACCAAGGTGGCGGAAAGTCATCTTGTAACGTATCGGTTGAAAAAACACCGACACTCACTTGTACTCACGGGGGCGAACCTGCGGTTTGCGTAGAAACTCCAAAAGAAGGTAAAGACCCTGTATATGCGATGACAACGGGAAGTTATCAACAGGTGGAAGAAGGGCGTTCGCCGACATTAATGGCAAGGGACTACAAAGACCCGAACGCTGTTTGTTACGGAATAGGCAGAGACACCTTTAACCAAGGAAAGAATGCCAAGTTCTCGCCGACCTTTGAAAAGGAACTTCAACCCACGATGGTCGCAAAGGGGCCTGGGGCAATTGCGTATGGGTTCGACCAATGTGCGGACAGGGATGTTGGGGCGTTATTCCTTGAAGAAAAATCGAAAACACTCACGAACGGCACTTGTCCTGGCTATCACAACAGCGTATGCAAAACAGATTATACGGTACGAAGATTAACCCCTGTTGAATGTGCAAGATTGCAAGGTTTCCCCGATTGGTGGTGTCAAAACCTTGAAACGGAAAAACCGACGGACGAGGATGTATATTATTGGTATAAGGTTTTCGAGACGTATCGCAAACTGACGGGCGAAGGAAAGCCGAAGACCGATAAGCAAATCCGCAAGTGGTTGAACTCGCCTCATTCCGATTCTGCAGAGTATAAACTTTGGGGGAACGGCGTGGCTTTACCATGCGTATTCTTTGTGCTTTCGGGCATTGAATATTACGCAAATAAATCATAAAAAAGTGTATCAAAATTAAATAAAAAATTATCAAATTATCGCCCAAATTCGCTGGATATAATTCCGTTTTAGAGCTAATATACCCATACAAAAATCAAAGGAGGGCGATTGCCTATGAAGATTCATTTCAATATAAGCAGACAGAGCGAAAGAGAACGCTTTGTCGAAGAAATAACCAGATGGCTTGGTTATGAGAGAGAAGTAACGGAAGACGGTTTTTTCGTTATTGGTAAGGTTCAAATCGACAAAGAAAACAACCTTATTATTGCCGACGAGATGGAAGA
>JAZURO010000192.1:0-2308 GCA_045606265.1 Eubacteriales bacterium | reverse complement strand
CCCGACAACCGTTACGGAAGAGCTTACTAATAACTTATCGCAAATTTTACAATTGGTATAACAAGTCATAATTTCCTCCTTTTATCAAGCAAGGGGGTTTCCCCCCTCGCCGAAGATTCTATTAAAGAATTTAGCCACAGCAATTGCCGTTGTTCCCGCCGTGCCAGCCGCCCCAACCGTAACCGTAATAAGGATTGGGTACGTTATACGAAGGAACAGGCGGTGGTTGGAGTCTATTCACGATGTCACTGCCAACCTGTGTGATGAACTGATTCTGTGCGGTCTGTATCGCTTGGAATCTTAACGCCTGATTTTCAAGCCTTAAAGCATCCATCTTGTCGTTAGTGTAGAGATCGATGAGCCTCTGGTTGCCGTCTTTTATGGCGTGGATAATGTCGCAGGTGTTGCGATCGTTGGCGTACTTGACATCAGCAATTGCCGCCTGCGTTCTGCAACAACAATCGCTTATACTCTGCTGTAAGCCGCTGAAGCCCTGTGTCATACCCAACTGAAGGTCTCTCTGGTTAGACATAATAGCACTCGTACTAAAACCGCTTGCCACGTCGTTAGTAGTGGCTAATTTACCGATATCGTACGACATTTGACTACCACCTCCCATTTCGCCGTTACGACCCCATCCAAGGAGGGCAAAGATAACAAGAATCCAAATCCAGCTTCCGCTATCTCCAAAGCCATTGTTACTTGATTGTCCTACTGCTAATCCTTCAGCAAATTCACTCATAGTGCAAACTCCTTAAGGTTTATTTATACCAATCACCTTATACGGCCGCTACAAGGAGATAGATATATCAGTATTTGTTAACCATCTGCTCCAAGGCGTTGGGGTCAACACCTGAATTCTTGGCAAGATTCATTGCCAATGCCTTGGCATCCTGCCCGTTAAGCATTTGGTTTAGCTGATTGGCAAGTTGAGGATTTTGGCGCATAATGTTAGCCACAAAGGCTTGGGGATTGCCACTCCTTCTTGCCATATCGAACATATTTGCAACGGCTTTCATTTTAGGATTGCTGTTAAGCATTTCCTTCGCCGCCGCATTCATCATACTGTTAATCAAATTAGGCATAGATTAATCCTCCTTTTTTAAAGCCTCTACTTGAGCAACGAGCTTGTCAAAGGTTTCTTTGTCCACATACTCGACAGGCGGCTTTTCTTCGTGCGCCCTAATCTCAAGAACAAGGTGCTTCTTTTTGCCCCAAGAGTCAGTTTGTACAATGTACATAAGGTCTAAATTGTTGTCAAAATAGACGATCTCGCTGTTTCTTGGCGCAATTCTACTTAACGCATCGTCTAACCCATTGACCAAGATTTTGTTGGTTTGGGCAGGTTGCGAAAAGTAATCGTTGGAAGGATTGTTGTAGCCACCCGTACCTACGGGATTGTATGCGGATGGTGACAGCCCATAGTTTTGATTAAACATCGCCGTTTTCTCCTTATTGAATTTTCCCAAGTCGGCACACTTGTTGCCGCTTGCACCTTAATAATAAACCTTAAAATCCTCACTTTCTACACCCACACCCCAAAAATTTTTAAATTTTTTTAAATTTTTTTTGGAGCATACTTTTTTTCAGTAATAATGCGGATTTTAAGCTTCAGCCGCCCAAGCCCCGTCAGCGTAGTTATATACCGTTCCATTGACATTCGCCTTGGTATAAAGGCTTGTGTCGATTGAGGATAACTCGGTTTCGGTTTCGATGTAGGGGTACATTTGGGATGCGTGTGTACTCCAACCATATTCCGTTTTGTATGCATCTATGCTTGATAGTGGAACGTACACGAAACAAGCGCTGGGCAACCACCCGTCACCCGCAGACCCTGAATAATTCTTTGGCGGAACAATCGCCTTTACCAATAAGTTTGTTAATTTAGAACAACCCTTAATCCCCCACGAGCCAATATATGTTATCCCTGCCCCTATTGTTAGGCTTTCTAAATCGTAACAATTATTAAATGCATACTGGTCAATGGTGGCTACACTATCGGGAATCTCGACTTTTTTAAGGACACGTCGCCCCGCAAAAGCCCCTCCCGCTATAACTTTTGTCATATTATGCACAGTAATTGTTTCCCAATCACCCGCAGTAGGCGAAATAAGCGCAAGATAAGGATTACTTGCGTTCCCTAAATATCTCGAATTATCAAAAGTATTAGCCTCTAAAGAAGAACACCCTGAAAAAGCCTTTTGTTCTATTCGTTCTATGCTGTTCGGCAATGTTACATTTACTAACTTGGTGCAATTTTCACATACCCCATATGCGATTTCTTTTAGCCCTTCGTTAAACTCAATTT
>JAZURO010000191.1:0-1627 GCA_045606265.1 Eubacteriales bacterium | reverse complement strand
GGTATATGTTTCATTGCCGACTGCGGCAAACGCCTTTAACTGCCTTGCGTTAAATGGCTTTCCGTCTTCGTGCGTGGTTTCGCCTTGGCGGTATCTTTCCAAGTCATTAATGAATAAATCGGCAACACTTGTATCATTTTGCCGGCGGTCTTCGACATAGCAAATGCCGCAAGCAACCTCGACACCTTCTTCAACCATTATTTGGCGGATTTTGGCAAGTTCTTCTGCCGTGATAATTCTGTTGGGGAAATTCCTCAACACCTTATTCATCGTGTTGGTGTAATCAATTCTTTTGCGGCAAAGGTTGCTAAAGTCAACGGTGCCTTGCGGATAATCGCTATTCTTTTGAATTGCCGCCCTTCTGCCATCAAAATCATAATCCAAATATTCAGAATATCTATCGTTAAGCACAAGATTTGCAATTGACACTTCGTCATTTACCCATTGTCTTGCCTTATCTATGGGAACGTTTATGGCTTCCTTGATGCGTTGTGCGGCTATCTCAATTTCTTCATCGTTTTTTGGTGCGTGCCTTGCCGAATACATAACAACCGTATCGGTTTCTTCGTCAAGATCCATACCGACCTCGTTTAATTTTTCTTTAACATCCGCCTCAACTCTTTCTTCCTTTGCAACGGTCTTTTGGAAGGCCTCAACGGCTGTAACTGCCATTTTATCAAACTGTGCGGCTATGTCTTCAAAGTATTTAACAACGCCGTCCATTTCGGTTTTAACGGCTTGAGCAATGCTGTTGCTTTCGTCAATGTTGGCAAAGTATGACTTGATGTTCTCCAAGAATTCTTTTAACTTGGCAACGATCTTTTCAAAGATGGTCTTTTTCTTGGCTAATTGCTCAATAAAAGTGGAGTCCTCAAGCATATCCGCCATAGCCTCGGCAACGACCTCACGGCTTGCCGCATCGTAAGATAAGCCGTCAGCCATAAAGCTGTCCACAAGCTCGTCTATGTTCACGCCTTTTTCACGGAGTCTGTTGAAAACAAGTTCTCTCAATGCGTTGTATTCCGTGGCACTCCAATACTCGCCAAAGTGGGTAAGTTCGTGGGCAAAAGTCCTGAGCATCGTGTACTTGGCCAAGTCCTCAACCTCGTTAATATTAACAAGCCCTGCATTAATATCCAAAAAGATCGTGCCGGCATTGGCCCTTTCGTAGCGGCCCTGCTCTCCAACGTAATATCCGTCTTCGTCAGCCTTGGATTCAAACAACACAATATCAATGCCCGTAACCTCGGCAATGGTCGCCAATACCTTATAGGCCTTTTTTTGATTTTTGTTAAATTTTTTCTTAAGGTCAGATAGCTTTACGCCGTCAGCCTTGACTACGCCCTTTTTGTGGCCCGTCTTGCCTGTTTCCTTTTTGGCCTGCTTGCTTTCAAGAGCCTTGGCCTCATTGTCTGCCTTGGCCTTGCCCGTTTCGTAAGCGTTCTCTATCTGCGATTCCGTTAAAACTGTGTTGATGCCGTCCAACTTTTTTACGCCGTCAACACCTATTGTTGCACTATAACCGTAATTGTAAACTCTATCATAGGCGACTGTGTAATCCTTTACAGGTTGCCCCTCAATATAGAAGTCGGAGGCCAAGCGGTCTTAGGAAGACAAATTATTGTGC
>JAZURO010000190.1:0-4627 GCA_045606265.1 Eubacteriales bacterium | reverse complement strand
GTCATAACGGGGCTGATTCGAAATCAGTTTGCCTTAACGGGCGCGTGGGTTCGAATCCCACCGTCTCCGCCAAGGCGGAGTTGCAGAAGCAACTCCGCTTAGTATTTTTTACCGTATTAGCTCAGTGGATAGAGCGCCCTTCTCAAAAAGGGGTAGTCGCGGGTTCGAGTCCCGCATACGCATTTTTCACATTTTGTGTTTACATAGATTACATTACTTATCAACTATTATTTGCATTCAACGTATTGAAAGGATTTTACTGTGGGACGAGGATTAGATTTTTTCAGAGAAATTATACTGGAGTCATTTATAATAAAGCTTTAGATTACGGAATTTGCAAATCTGTTGATATCATGTTAGAGTCAAAAACAAAAGACGAAGTAATCAAGCAAATGTTAGTTAATCATTTTGACATCAGATATAGTGAAGCTGAAAACATTTTAATCTCCGCGAAAGAATATCACAAAAACAAAAAGTAAGTTTATAATTACAAGGGGTGAACGAATCGTTCACCCCTTTCCCTATAACCTTTTCACCCCAACGCTTTACTCATTGCTGCACCTGTGTCTGCCTTGGTTACGGCATCAAGGTGGCTATAAATATTTGCCGTGGTACTCATATCGCTATGTCCGAGCCATTCCTGAATCTGCTTCATTGGCACGCCCTGAGCAAGTAGCACCGAGGCGCAGGAGTGGCGAAGGTCGTGGAAACGGATTTTCTTTAGGTTATGCTTCTTCAGAAGTTGTCCGAATCGTCCAGTAACGAAGTCGGGCTCGTAAAGTCTTCCGAGTGCATCCACGCAGACGTAGTCGGTGTATTCCTTGGAGTAAGCTGAACGCATCACCTTTTTCATCTCCTTTTGCTTCTCTCTATGCTTTAGCAGTTCATCACGGACGAATGGTTCAAGTGTCAACGTTCGGTAGGATGATTTTGTTTTCAGTCTATCCTTAGCAACGATTCCTTCTTCAGTTGAATGTACGGTGTGGCGGACGGTTATTGTGTTCTCGGTGAAGTCGACTGCTGACCATTTCAATCCGAGTACCTCGCTTCGCCTGAGTCCGTAGTAAGCAGCAAGGAGTATTGGGATATAAATCTCGTCATCCTTAACCAGTTCCAACAGTTGTTTCACTTCTTTGGCGTTATAATAGTCTGCAATATACTGTTCTTTCTTCGGTCGGTTGGCTTGGTCAACGGGGTTACTTGGTATTATTCTGCGCTTCACCGCATCCTTGAACGCTTTGTGAAGTACACCGTGGTAGCGTTGGCATGATGCACCTGCAAGTCCTTCATTACGTAGATAAATATAAAAGTCGTTGATTTCATCATCTGATAAGTCTTTGACAACAAGGTTGAGTGGTGTAAAAAATTCTCTGATTCGACCATCGATATATCTCTTGTATTGATGATAAGTTTCTCTCTCAATATTGTGCTGATGTCCTTCAAGCCACTCTTCAAGATAATCAAGCACGTTAGTATTAGCAAGTCGATGACGCTCACGTTCTGCATGAGTCATATTTTCTGTAAGATACATTTCTCCTGCGTTGAGCTTGTCAAGAATTTGATTCAGACGGAATTGAGCTTCTTTTTTGTTTCCTTTTTTCGCATCGATGTCAAGGTTATACCACTTTACTTTTCGTTTGCCATCTGTGGTGCGAAGATTTACTGCGGCATAATATCTACCTTTATCCTCAGCGAGATGTCCTGTAATTCTTTTCATCTTTTGAATTCCTTTCTTTTTTTTAGTCAAGATTATACTCTAATCTTTCTTAGAAGTCCAGCTCAAATCTGGATTTAATGGAGAAATTATTTGATAATATCTTTCGTTTACCATCATTTCCACAAGTGCTGTTTTGGGGATAAGAATATTACGTCCAATTTTAATTGAATCAATGCGACCTTCTTTGATAAGTTTATAAATTGTATTCTTGCTACAATGAAGAAGTCGCACAACGTCTTTTACCTGCATAACGTCAGGTTCTTTTTTAAAATATTCAAAAACTCCTTGTTTAATCATTCGCATATTACCTCCTGCTATTTTTAATTTGAAACGAATATCTGTGATTTTACTCATTCTTTATTCTCCTTTTTAATCTTCATTTTCTTCTTCGTTGATTCTGTTTATAATTGCATCAACGTCAACCATTCCGCGATTTTGTGCAACGTGTTTTCTGGCTTCATTGCGCATCCAATCAATTTCACCGTATTCATAATCCGTTCTGTATGCAACCATCTGTGCAAGTAAATCAAGTTCAATTGCATATTTGTAAAGTCCTTTTGAAAGACGAAGATTTGTTGGATAGATTTCTTCTCGTATAGCTTTGCGAATTTCTTTTGAAAGAATATCGCTGTTTTTTGAAAATATAAGCTTTGATATATACGCTTCAATCGCTTTTTTGACAAAGGCAGAAAACGAATCCACCTCTGCTTGTTTGAACAAAGTTTCCGCACAGCTTACGAGTTGTTCTTCAAGATAAACTGTTTTTCTGATAGTTTCTTTTGTTTTTGTCATAATATTTTTCCTTTCATTGAAATTTATTGATTTTTCCACTCTCACACTCAAAAAATGCGGAGTTTACGGCATAATCAGAGCCTTATCACACAATTTCGAGTGTGATTTTCAAAATAGCCACCCAATGAATAAAAATCGGTCGGAGTCCAAAAGCCCTGATTTTATGCCACTTTTTTCGGTCGGCTGTTGCCGTCCGATGTGAAATGCGTGGGTGTGAGTCCCCAGCGCTTTAACCTGCTTCTATTAATTTGCGGTAAAATCGGCATTATTCGACACTTAAATTAACAACGCAACATTGCAACATAAACAGAACGTAATCTTATTTAGTCTGCAATCTTCCTCCTTTCAATAAAATTTTTTAAATGTTATTCGGTGTTGTCGGCATTATCAGTAAGCGCCCAAGCCCACCCCTTTCCTATTTTCTTTGTTGTAATACCTTTGATTTTTGACTTTGCTTCGTTGACAGTACGTGCAGAAATATCTTTCTCTTTAGCTTTCGTGTAAATCATTTCTGCGGGAACAAATTCACCTGTCGAGAGCATATCACGAATCATTTCTTCTGCAATTTCCGTTTTTGTTTCGCTCGGACCACCACACAAAAGCTCGTCCGCGGTAACGTCATCATAACCGTTAAGCCAATGAAAACCTTCTTCGTTTCCAAGATTAAACGCCATCGACTTTCCTTCGGGAGCAAGTGATGATTTGTCGTGAACGATAATTCGCACGTTTGGAAATTTGCGATGCCTTCCAACAAGAAGTACACTACGGGCAGTTGCACGGAAGTCTATACTTCCAAGTCCGCGGTATGCACTGCTCGTTCCTTTTGTCTTATTCAAGTGGCCTATGAACACAATAGCACAACCTGTTTCCTCGGCAACCTTTGAAATGCCACGCATAACAGTTCGTATCTCATTGGCACGATTGATGTCCGTGTCATCACCAATATATCCTTGAATAGGATCAAGAATCATCAACTTTGCACCTGTGCTTTTAATCGCTTCTTTGATTCGCTCGTCCTTCAAAGTAAGTACGTCTGTTTCTTCGCTTATGTTGAAGATGATGTTTTCATTTGCCTCTGCTTCTATCAACCTTGGTTTAACGGTATCACCAAGCCCATCTTCTGCTGTTTGATAGATAACGCTTATTGGCGCACGTTCTTCCATGCCTGGGAAACCGTGACCGTTAGAACACGCCGCCGCAAGTCGTAACCCAAGCGTTGTCTTTCCTTCGCCTGGATCACCTTGAATGATTGTGATTTTTCCGAATGGAATGTAAGGATACCATAACCACTCAACTTCTTGAAGTTCGACCTCGGATAACGAGATCAATTTCATTTGTTTGTTCATTCAGAACCTCCAGTTTAAAATATATTTTTTAAAATCTTTCTCCCGACATAACCAAAAGAAAGAATATAAATTTTCACACTCATCCTTATATTAGTGTTTTTTTGAGTTTGGACGAAAAAATGCCAAAAGAATTTTTGCAACAAAAAAGGTCCCTCACTATTATATTCCACAATTTTTTTGATTTTGAGCGGAATCTTTTTTTAAAAATCACAAAATATCCCCTCACTAGTATATTCCACAATTTTTTTCGATTTGAACACACATGAATTAATACATTTTGTTTTTTTAATTACAAAACCCCCTCACTCTTGTATTCCACAATTTTTTTCGATTTAACAACCATAATTTATATAATTTTTCCTGAAGAAAAAACACAAAATAAAAAACACCGTACAAAGACAAGACGGTAAACTCCGCCATCTGTCTTTATACGGTGCTTGGGTAGCAGTAATAAATACTCTCCGCTTACTCGCTATAAAGTATATTTATTTTATTAAATCTCAAATGCTTTCAGCACAAGTAAAGAAACAACACGTTTCTGTTGCGAGAGAATTATAACATATTCTTTTTCAAAATGCAATACCCTTTACCACTTTTTTCTTAAAATCACAACCACAAACATCATCTCAATCTTTAAAATATTACATTTCAAGAAATAATTTCGATTTCTTTTCAACTTTGCAACCTTGTTATCTCTACGCTTGATATACTCTGCAATGTTGCGTTCTTAAATTTGGCAACGGCTATATGGTATTATACTTGTTTCTTTAGT
>JAZURO010000189.1:0-3423 GCA_045606265.1 Eubacteriales bacterium | reverse complement strand
CAAGCGGAGCTACGCCAAATGTAATGAGCAGCGCAAGCACGATACAGACAATACCGATAACGGTACGTGAAGAAAAGACGCTTTTACCTGTACCTCTGGGCTTTTTTACTGCTTTCGGTTCTTTTGTTTGGGTTTGGTTTCCAAAACTCATTTTGTTTTCCTCCTGTTAAATGAAATAACCTACCATAAGACCTGCCGATATAAAAGGAAGCAAGGCAAACGCCTTATTCGAGGCTTGTTTTTTGACTTTATTGTAGATAAGGTTAAATATCACGGCGAAAGTAAGACCTATCACGTATCCGAGAACCCCGCCGAATAAACCAAGCAAGACAGCCGCCGCAGTAGAGATCTTGATATCGGCACCGCCAATTCCGTTTCCGTTCGTAAACATAGCGATTGCCATTTGCGGTATAAAGACGAGCAGACCGCCCATCACCATTGACCAAATACCAACCTCGCCAAAGCCTACAAGGGCGAGTATCAGAAGCATTACCCAAAGTGAGTCATCAGCTTCGTGGGTGGAAATGTCCTGTACTGACGCATACAGCAAGACAAGCAACATAATCACACCCTTTACAGTCCAAATACTCAGTCCGCCAAACACATAAAGTGCGACGGTAACGAGAACAACAATGAGATGGTTGGCAAGAGCATTAACCGAGAATCCTCGTTTTCTCATATAGTAGTTGAGAATACACGTTATTCCGCACACCGCAAGAAGCAGACCGAAAAGGGTTAAAAATTGAAATAGTATTTCCACTTTTTCCTCCTTTTAATTGAAACGGGGGCGAGCGGACCCGCCCCCAACAAAAAACACCGCCTAAGAAATTAAGCAGTGTAGTTGAACATATTCGTGATCTCGGTGTTGAGACGAGGGAGGATGATGTTATCAAAGAGGGCGTACAGTCCTGCGAGGATAACCGCACCGACTACCACGCCGATGATAATTTTTACACCTGTATCGATGTAACCTTCGCCCTTGGTGCTTTCCACAGCACACTTTGCCTTGATTGCGAGAGAATTTGCCTTGTCCTGAAGCTTCTTAAAGAATTTTTTCATATTATGTTATTCCTTTCAAATAGTTTATTTTGTTTTGCTTGTTAACCTGCTATTAGGTTGTGGGAGCGCCGGAGTAATCGAACATTCCGTCGATTCTGCCTTCGAGGGTGGGAAGGATCACGCCACTAAAGAGGGCGTAGAGTCCTGCAAGTATAACTGCGCCAACTACGACGCCGATGATGATTTTTACACCTGTGTCGATGTAGCCCTCTGCCTTTGCGTTATCAAGAGCACACTTTGCCTTGATTGCGAGAGCGTTTGCCTTGTTCTGAATGTTTTTGAAAAGCTTTTTCATAAAAGTTTACCTCGTATCTTTCTTTGATTTTTATTTAGCGTGCTTGTTAAAGAAGAATGATGCCGCCGCCACCGCCATCATTTCCGCTTCCACCGGGAGAGCCGAACATATCTTGAATTCGCTCTGCAAGTCCCGGCAGGACGATGTTGTTGAACAAATAATAGAGACCGCCAAGCAGTAATGCTCCGATGACAACGGCAATTATCATTTTTACCGCTACGTCAATATAGCCGTCTCCACGTTTGTTATCCAAAACATCGATTGCTTTTTTGAATAACCGTTTCACATTTTACCTCCTGTTCGTAAGACTTGTGAGAGCATTATAGCCGAATCATATATATCACCACCTCCTTGAAAATCAGTTGAATGTATCATCACCCAAAAACAGATTTAGATTGCTTGTGTAGTCCTCAGCCAGCCTTTTTTGTTCCTCCGAAAGACCGAATACATGATCTGCAAAGTATTCCTCGCCATTGTATGAAATGGTATAAACTGCCCACGTTTCCGTGACCTCGGTTTCTATGACATATTCCTCACCGGTTTCTTCATCCACGTAAACGGTTTCAACAGTTCTTGTTCTGTTCTCAAAGACCTTTGTATAGGAATAGAGCTTGTCTTTGTTTTCACGCAGGACACGCTCCATATCCGGAATGGATACCGATTGATAGTCGGTATTTTTAGATGCGGAGTATTGAGATACAAAAGATGCAGTGCTGTAATTCGTTGTACTATCGTAGGGGTTTACAATCTCCATATGAGTTGCGCTTGAGTTTCCAAAGTCTAAATCTATTTGAGTGAGTATATCTGACATCGCCTCGGACATGATCGTTCCGATGGATGCGGATATATCACTTAAATTGGTTGTAATTACTGTGCTGTCATTGAGAATAGGGACGTCAGGGTTGTTTGGTGAAAATGCGTCCTTAATGCCACCCCAAATGACAGATGGTAACATACAAATAATAATTACGGGGATTAGAAATACAGCGGTTGCCGCTATGATGATCTTGAGGATCAACCCTCTGTTTTCCCACGCAAATGCGGCAATCGCACCATATAAACCACCCGCAGATGCACCCTTTGCAGCTGCGGCTATGGCTTTTCCTGTTTTAACAGCTCCTCGTACTGCATTTGCCGCTTGAGCTCCTTTTTGTAGAGGCTCAGAAGCGGGATTGTTGTTTTCTGCCATCAGACCTTATCCTTTCTTCGAGGAGGATCAGGCAGTTTCTTCACAATGTTTTCGTGATACCCAATGGCACCGTTGGGAGCTTTGTACGGAGTTCTTTCTACGGAATCCTGAGCGTATTGCTTATACCAGCTTGTTCCATCGGCAGCCGTAATCGTTGTATGCTCGCCGGAAGGAGCCATATATTGCTCGGTATTATACATACCCACATCAATTCCACCGGGATTGTCGGCAGATGTTTCGGTCGCCATAATTCTGCCTCCTCCGATTTCTACATTAGAGTAGGAAGGAACGTCCTCTGCGTCCTCACCGAGAGCCGTATATCCAAGATATGACATTAAAGCCTCACTTGAACCTGCTCCCGAAATCGTTCCCATTGAGGAAATGTTTCCTGTTGCTACTCGACCGATAACGCTATTGGCAAAGCTGCCGCCTTTGCTGACCGAGGAAGTAAAGGCTTTTCCGCCAAGGCCGCCCCCACCGTTGCCCGTAGCCTTCTTAACGGCATTGTTAGAGAAGTTACGGCTGACAACACCCGCAAGACCGCCTTTCATAAAGCCGCCACCGGAGGACGCGCCTTTTCCTCCTGTGCCACCGGCTCTGCCTGCAAACTGCTTTGCCATAAAAGCACCTCTTGTAGCAATGAGAGCTTCTGCCATCATTGAACCGCCCGTGTGTCCTACGTTGATGCCGAGTCCCGCGAGAAAGCTGTCTATCTTCTGGCTTACCTTTAAGAAGGCAATAGCACAAAGAAACCAAACGAAAATATTTCCCGTAACGGCATCTCTGCCTTGAGCGTTAACTGCCGCTTCGACCTCTTCCTCGGTCAAAGCAAAAGCCGGCACACTGCAAATGGAGACCATAATCAGCGTGACGGCTATCA
>JAZURO010000188.1:0-2691 GCA_045606265.1 Eubacteriales bacterium | reverse complement strand
TATTATCCTGTTTCTTTTGAAACGGGATAGCAGAGCCGTCAAGTCCGCAGGCGTGAATTCGGGGCTACTTGACCCTATTTTAATATTGGACAATAGACTGAGCAGATTCAGACTGGCGTTGTAGTCACGATCTATCACAGCACCGCATTTGTCGCAACGATAGGTGCGGTCTTTCAGTGTCAAATCATGCTTCACATTGCCACATACCGAACAAGTCTTGCTCGACGGATAGAAACGGTCGGCTTTCTTTACGGTCACGCCGTTGTATTCCGACTTGTATTCTATCTGTCTGCCAAGCTCGCCGAAAGCTACATCCGACACGGCTTGTGCCAAGCGGTGATTCCGTACCATTCCTTTCACGTTCAAATCTTCCAACGCGATTTTTCCGTAATGAGTGGTCAATATGGTCGTCACTTTCTGCGTGAAGTCACGGCGGATATTGGCTACCCTACGCTGCGCATTGGAAAGCTTGACGGAAAGCTTCCGGTAGTTGTTCGATTTCTTCTTGCCGTCCAATCGCTCCTGCTTGGTTTTCGCGTGGGTTCGTTTGGAAAGATGTCTGCTCAATCTTTTTATTTTTCTCAGATTCTTTTTAAGCGGTTTCGGACTCTCTATGGCTATACCGTCGGACAATACCAACGCAGACTTGATACCTACATCTACTCCAACGGATTCTTCTTTGCGGATATCCTTCACATGCGGATGTGTACGCTTGTATTCATCTTCCGTAATCATCATGCTAAACGAAGCGAAGTATCTATCACCTTCTTGAGAGATAACTACTCCGTTTATTTTACCGTCAAAACGGATTCGTCTCGTCATCTTCACGCAACCCAAATTAGGAACTTTCAAGTATTGACGCTTCAAGTTTTCATTGTGCGCCATTTTCTTGAACGCCTTGGAATTGGTATTGGTGTCGGACAACTTCACTACCGCAAAGTAAAAGCTTCCTTGATTGTCTTTCTTCCGCTTGAATTGAGGATAAGAAACGATTCCTTTCTTTAAGTCCTCAAAGAATTTCTTGTATGCTTTTTCTAAATTTTGTAAGGAACGGGAACAAGCAAACTTTGTCACATCATATACATAAGGATACTGCTCGCCCTTAACACGGTTAAATTCCTTGTTAAGTAAATAGAAAGAACATTTCTCGCCTGCCTTATAACGGCGCTGCCATTCGGCAAGCCCCCAGTTATAAGCAAGGCGAGCGCAACCAAACGCTTTGCGGAAGTAAGTCTTCTGCTTGTTGTTCGGTACAAGTTCTATTTTATGGGCGATTGATATCATTTATTTACTATTTGTTTAAACAAAACAAGCGCCCACACCTTCCCGATAAGGAAGGTGCAGACGCTCTTGGCTTGTCCTGTGCCTTGCGGTCTCAATTTACACGCAAGGGAATTGGTTCATAATGTCTTTATCTACGGCAAAGATAAGCAAAAGAAACGGTTTGCAAAAGTATTTAACGAAAAAAGTTTCGTAAATCCGAATATTAAGCCGTTTAGTCTTCTTTTAATTCGAACTTGGCACCGCACTTGGGGCAGGTAATGGTATTGGAATCATTTATAAACAAGTCTGATATTCCTACCTTCAAGGCTTCCGATACCTTCATTAAGGTATCATAAGTAGGGTTCCCATTTTCTCCTAACATCCTACTGATACTTGTTTGAGTCGTTCCGATAATAGAGGCAAGCTCTGCCATAGTCATACCTCTTTCTTTCAAAAGTTCTTTAATTCTTGATTTCATTTTTCCTCCAATTTTAGTGTGTGATACATTTAACGATGCAAATATAAGAAGTTTATTTTAGACTTTATAGCGTTTGAGCTATAAATAAATGTTAAATATTGCACTTGTGTTATATTTTATTGTTCTTTCTTTTGGTGGTTTATAACATATACGCTATATTTGCATCAAGAAAAGAACATAAAAGTAATAATCTAAAGAAAGCGTATTATGAGAGCAACAAAGTATAACAAATCAGAAATCATGAAGCAAGCATGGATGATGTTTAGAACTTCAATCTTCGGTTACAAGACTTTCGGTCAAGCATTGCAAGCTGCATGGAGATATGCAAAGGAAAACGTTGCTCGCCAAGAAGCAGTAGAAGCACGCAAGGCTCAGCAAGCAGCCGAACAAACAGCACGCGAGGCAGCTAAGGTAGAAACAAAGAAGGACCGTTTCTACAAGTCTTTCAACAAGACTATCAACCGCGAATACAAGAACGTGACAATGGGTCGCAACGATTGGCGTGTTTCTTACGGTCGCAGATATTACTAATAACTAATATATAACAAGGAGGAATTATGGGAACTATGGAAATGGCAGGCACTATCAAGCCTTACAATGTGGACGACATGAGAATTCAAGCATCGGAACGCATTCACGGAATGTTCAAGGGTGCACCGGTAATCATCATCAAGTACAAGGACACCTTCGCCGAAGGCTATTGCCAGTACAAAGACGGGGTAACGGCATTCTTTACCGTATGGTATCGTGATTTGTTGGTTAAGCCGGACTGCGTACATGTGGAAGGACAGCATGCGAGAGCTATGGCATATATCAATTCATTGGCAGGATAATTATGGGCATCGTGATATTTTTAGTTTGTTTGTGTCTGTCGTGCAGGTATTACAAGGAAACAAGTAAAATTCTAAACAATATATTCAGATGAACGAAGAAAACAGACATAAAGTGGC
>JAZURO010000187.1:0-11270 GCA_045606265.1 Eubacteriales bacterium | reverse complement strand
GAGAGACAAGCGAAGAACCGAAGCCTGAGTATTGGGTACCTACCGAGGAGGACATCGAGTTTATCTGCGACGAGTTTATAAGGCTTTTAAACATAGAGCGTGCGAAGCTTGGCGCACAGCCCCTTGAAACCGCACCGATAGCCCACGAAATGGCTATGGTACGTGCCGAAGAGCTTAAAACCCTCTTTGCTCACAGAAGACCCGATGGGAGAACAATAAGTACAATTTATAGAGATTACAAATATAATCCCGATGATGTTCCCCCTGTTAGCAATCCCGAAGATTATCCTACCATTGGTTTTTACTGCCCCGAAAGTGGTGGTGAGAACATCTTGAAAAGTTCCGGTGATGGCTATGAACATTATTTAGAAAACGATGACATAGAAGAATTTTTGACTATTGAGGCTACCGGATGGGTTAACAACTTTTCCATCAGCCCCGGACATTGGAGAGATCTTACCAACCCCGAATATTCGGGAGTGGGCGTTGGCGTGGGCGTGGAAGTGGAAGATGGTCTTGATATAATCTTTCACATTTGCGTTATGACTATGGACAAATTGCACGGGTAAGCTTCCTTGGCCAAGGCTATGCACTTGTGCAAGGTGCAAAAAAACGATTGAACAACCAAATAAACGCTTAAAAGCACTTATCGTAAGATAGGTGCTTTTTTTATGCCAAAAAACAATAGTGCTAAGGCGCTTGAGATAAAAAAATTCCATAGAAAGGAGATTCTTATGAGGAAACGGATTATATTTCTTTTTCTCGCTGTCCTGCTTGCGGTAAACAGCTTTTGTATATTACCCACGCAGGCGGTAAACACAAGTAACTCTCTGCAAGACGGTGACATTATCACCATCAACAGCAGGGGCGGTCACTACTACAACTACAGCGCAGGAGCGAATTACGCCACCTCGTACATGGTTGCCAATCTGACAAAGCGTGCTGACGGCACGGCGGTCAACTCGGAAAAGAGCTACCGTGCCTGGTGCGCCACCTACGGCGAGCCCACCCCTGCCACGGGGGATCTCTACCGCTTAGAGGAGCTTGACGGCAACTACTACGACGACGGCTTGGGGCTGAGCATAAGCCTGAGTTGGGCGCTTAGCTGTATCAAGGCGGCAGAAGCCCTGGGCGCAAGTAAGTACCCAAACAACGTGTGGCAGATGGCTATTGAGTTGGCTATACGCTGTAAGAGCGACGAGGTGGAGGTGGAAAAGTTCGACTTTGACACCATGAGCGACAGCGGATTTTCCGGCTCTACGGTAGGAGAGGAGCTGTTGGAACGGCAAGGTTGGACGGTCAAGGACTTCTATGTTACGGTACAGAACATCTACAACAGAGCCGTAGCAAACCCTGTCACCTACCGAGCCCCCGTCACAAAGCTTGAGTACACCAAGACCGATGCAGACGTGGTTGAGGGCGGACAGTATATCCTCGCCCGTTACGACCTCAACGTAAGCGGTGCAAGCGTAACGGTGACTAAGGGTGCGGAATACGGTGTAACGGCAACGGAAAACGACGGCACCGTTACCGTCAGCATACCCGTATCAAGCCTTCCGCAAGAGTTGAACTGGGTAGTAGAGCTGTCCTACACTAATGAGAACGCAAGCTACAACATGTTTAAGGGCGTGCCCGTAACAGCTTCGGGAACAGAGCGCAGCGACGTGCAGAAGATAATGCTTTATGACACCGAGACGGTGGTTCTTAGCCAACCTTTGGATGGGAGCTATTATAATCCCTACGAAGTAGGCTCCATCGTAGTCAAGAAGACCGATGCCGACAACGGCGCAGGTCTTAGCGGTGTCCCCTTCGAGGTCTACAGGGTGAATGGTGATAGCTTAACCATTGAGGACATAATCGTAACAGAAACAGTAGGCGAGGCTAAGACAGAGCGCTTGGAAATCGGTCAGTACCTTGTAGTAGAGGGCGATTACGAGGGCTACGAGCCGTTCAATCCGTCCACGTGGACGGTGACGGGCGACAGCGGAGCGAGCTATACCACCGTGGGCGGTAAGACGGGTTGGCTTGTAAGCGTCAGCGACAGCACAAGCACGGCAATCATCATCTACGCAAGAAATAAGCTGCTGCCGCCGCCCGAAGAGCCGGGCTACATCGTAGTCAAAAAGACCGATGCGGACACGGGCGCAAGCCTCAGCGGTGTTCCCTTCGAGGTATACAAGGTGAACGGCGAGAGCCTGAACCTTACAGACAGGCTTGTTACCAACTATGCCGGCGAGGACTCCACCTCAGAGCTCAGCGCAGGTCAGTACCTCATTGTGGAGGGCAGTTGTGAAGGCTACGAGCCGTTCAATCCGTCTGCGTGGACGGTGACGGGCGACAGCGGAGCGAGCTATACCACCGTGGGCGGTAAGACGGGTTGGCTTGTCACCATAGACGGAAGCACCCTAAGCTCCATCACCTTAAACGCCAAGAACAAAGCTCTGCCACCCGAAATGCCCACCACAGGCGGTCTGAGAATAGAAAAAAGCTCCTATGACGGCGTGCGTGAGGGCTTCTATTTCAGACTGACGGACAACCACAGGGTTTATGACCTCATAGAAAAGACCAACAGCCGAGGCTTGGCTACCTTTTCAAATCTGCCCATCGAGGACGCAGACCGTGAGCTTTGTGTTTACTACATCGAGGAGCTTGGCTTCTACGACGAGGAAACAGGCGAGTATTATTTGCCGGGCAGATACGCTCCTAAGCCCCGTATACAAACCACCCTTATCAGAGGCGAGACGGTTATTCCCGTTGTTGTAAACAATACCCGTAATGTTATCAGCGTGATCGTCAATAAGGAAGCGGAGCAGACGGACGGAAGCTTTGCGCCCGGACACGGCTTCACTTTCAGACTTAGTGCCAACATCGACGGAAAAGAGATGTATTGCGATTACACCTCAAACCGTTCGGGCGAATGCTTCTTTGATGCTTTGTACGAGTATGACGGCGAGGGAAACGTGCTTTCAAGCTCTGCGCTTTATGCTTACAACTACGAGGGAACAGCGCCCATCGAGTACACCCTTACCGAGATAGCTTATCCCGACGGCTACGTTCCCAACGAGCCCATTGTCTTTAGTTGTGAAACGATGGGCAGAAGCATCGTCTTTAACCTCAGAAACTACTTGGCAAAGGGGAAGATAGAGCTTGTCAAGACCGCCGAGGACGGCGTGTGTGAGGGCTTTAAGTTCAGCGTAGTGCCGAGCTTGGGCGAAAGCTTCACCCTCACCACGGACGCAGACGGACGTGCGGAAAAGGACGGGCTTGACCTCTACGATGCCGACGGTGAGCTTATCACCTACACGGTGACAGAGCTTGACGTTCCCCTCAGATACGTAGCTCCCGAAGCGCAGACAAAGACCTTGACCGCAGGGGAAAGCGTTGTGTTTGAGTTTTACAACGAGCTGAAGAAAGGTTCTTTGAGAATAGAAAAAGACTCCGAGGACGGCGTAATCGAGGGCTTTAAGTTCAGCATAGTACCGAGCTACGGCGAAAGCTTTACCCTCACCACGGACGCAGACGGACGTGCGGAAGCGTCGGAGCTTTTAATCTACGCACCCGACAACACGCCGATTTCTTACCAAATCGAAGAGATTGACGTACCACTTCGCTACGTAGCACCCACGTCTGTAACTGTCACCTTGCCCGAATCTGAGGACGCTGTGGCGCAGTTCTATAATGAGCTTAAAACGGGAAGCTTGACGGTATATAAGACAGGTCAAGGCGGTGCGCCGTTGTCAGACGTTGAGTTTACATTGCAAAGCTCTACGGACGGCGGTGTTACCTGGATAACCGAAAGCGTGAGGACAACGGGCTACGGCGGCAAGCTCTACTTTGACGGACTTGAATACGGCGTGATGTACCGTCTTGTTGAAACAACTGCCTCTGAGGGCTACGCCTTACAAGCAGGACCCGTTTGGGAAGGGCTTATCGGTGAAGGCGAGCTTAACGCTGAGGTAACGGTCCGCAACAACCTTATAACAAGTCTGCCCTTCACGGGCGGAAACGGCATATCAAGCTTGGTTTCCCTCAGCGCATTTGTGGCGCTGACCTTGGTAGGCGGTCAGCTCATGAAGCGCAAGAAGCCGATTGATATAAAAATATCTTAAAGAAAGGAAAAACCACTATGAAAAAAGCATTACTCTCTCTCGTACTTTCAACCCTTTTGTTGCTCTCTTTGATAGTTCCCGTCGGTGCGGCAAGCGTTGACGGCGCTACCATCGACAAGAGCCTCACAGCGAGCTTGTCTATCTACAAATACGACATCACCTCTGCTGAGCGTGACGAAGTGTGGACGACAGGCAGCTACACCTCTACGGGTGTTACCGACCTCGACGGCGTTAACGCTATCCTGGGCAACCCCACCATCGTTAACACGCTCCCCAACGGCGACACCTCTTACGGCTACGCTATTAAGGGCGTGGAGTTTACCTACCTCAAGCTTGCCGACGTTCAAACGATTAGCAACAACGGAGTTATCGAGACCCTGTACGGCTTCGACAGCGAAGACGTACTCGCTATCCTCGGTCTGAGCTTCGATGATGCTACCACCGCACAGGGCGGTGTATTCTACTTCCGCACCGATGCTCTCAACGCTGCTCTTGCAGATTCTATCGCAGCCAACGCTACGGCAGTTAAGGACAGCCTCGAATCCTATGTTACCGCAAACGGCGGTACAGCCCTCGCAGAGACCGACAGCTACGGCTACGTTTCAGTTGAAGGCTTGGAGCTTGGATTGTACTTGGTCGTTGAAACAAAGGTTCCCGAACACGTTATCTGCACCACGAACCCCTTCTTCGTGTCCCTGCCTATGACAACCGTTGACGGTAGTGAATGGAATTATGACGTTACCGTTTACCCCAAGAATCAGACGGGTATGCCTACCCTCGAAAAGAGCGTCCGTGAAGCTTTGAGCTCTACGGGTAAAACCGAGGAGTTCGGAAAGACAGCCACCGCTTCCATCGGCGACGTTGTCGATTACAAAATCGACTCCAAGCTTCCCACCATCACCTCTAAGGCTTCTTACCTCACCGCATACACCTTTGTTGATACCGTCGAAAGCGGTATAGCTTACAACAAGAACGATGTAGTTCTCAAGTTTACCGACGGAAACGGTGCAGTCCTCGCTACGTGGACCGAGACAGACGAGACGGCGAAGTTCACCGTTACCTACGGCGAAAACTCTATGACCGTAGCCATGACCGAAGCAGGTCTTTCTGAAATCAATCCTGCTTACAGCGACAGCTTACTTACAATCAGCTATTCTGCCACGGTGACAGAGGGTGCTTCTCTCGGTGACGATTCCAACGACAACGAAGTGACCCTCACCTGGAAGCGTACAAGCCAAAGCTATTATGACACTCTGAAGGCGTGCTGTCACGTCAACACCTACGGTATTGACCTTACAAAAGAGTTCAGCGACGGCAACGGCGATTTTTCTAAGGTTAACTTCTATCTTGAGAACAGCACAGACGGTTACTACGTTACCGCCGAAAAGACAGAAGGTATCTATTACGTAACCGGCACGGCTTCCTCTGAAGCTGATGCTACCGTGTTCGTACCCACATCTGAAGGCAAGCTCGTTATCCGTGGTCTTGAGGACGACAGCTACGTTCTCACCGAGACCGCTACGGCTGCCGGCTACCGTTTACTTGCTGAGGACATCTGCATAGATATCACTACTGCTGAAAGCGACATCGTTTGCACTACTTGCACCGCTAAGCTTCTTACGGCTTCTGCTTCCATCAATTACACAGAGATTGAGATGGATTCCGACGGTACAAGCGAAAACGCTTTAGTACCTCTTACAGTTGTCAACAACAAAGAGCTTGACTTGCCCGACACCGGCGACAGCGGTGTATTGATTTCCGGCATCGGCGCAGCGGTTGCACTTGTGATTCTCTTTCTTCTCTTTGGCTCCAAGAAGAAGAGCCACAACTAAAGCAAAAGAAAGGTGAAACGCTATGCGCCGAGGACGTAGAATCATACTTATAGTTCTTTTGATTGTTGCGCTCGGCGCAGCGGTCTATCCTGTCGTAAGCGATTATTTCGTGTCAAAGCTGAACGCCGAAATCGTGCTTGAAGAAAAGAAAAATCAAGCTGATACAAAGAAAGAGGCGCTTGTCGAAGCTAAAGCGGCGGCGGTTCGATACAACGAAAGGCTTGTACTTGGCGAATCTGACGTTGACGAATACAACAGCTTGCTCAACATAAGCGGTAACGGGATAATGGGGGTTGTTGAAATCCCCGTTATCTCCGTGACTCTCCCCATCTATCACGGTTGTGATGATAAAGTGTTGGAGCACGGCATCGGTCACGTCTACGGCTCCTCGCTACCCGTTGGTGTAGCTTCCTCGCACGCTTGTCTGTCCGGGCACAGCGCAATGCGCTCGCAGAAGATGTTTACCGACCTTGAGAGGTTGGAGCACGGAGACCTGTTCCATCTGTACGTCCTTGACGAAAAGCTGACGTATAAGGTGGACCAAATCAAGACCGTACTGCCCGAAGAGGTTGAGGACGTGTCAATAGAGAAAGGCAAGGACTACGTAACGCTTATCACCTGTACCCCTTACGGCATTAACACGCACCGGCTTCTTGTAAGGGGGGAACGGATCACGGAGACTCAGACTTCGGAGTTACCGCAGACGGCAACGCCGAAGAAAAGCTTGTGGCACGAAAAATACATCGAAGCAATACTCTTGGGAGTGGGAACAGCGGTTGTTGTTCTCTTTTTTTATTTCTCTCTCAGAAAAATCTTAAACAGGAGGAAAAACAATGAAAAATATAGTAATGAACGCCCTTAGCTTTACCGCAGTCAATGAAAGCGAGATAATCAATCTTGTGGTGGGTTGGATGTGTGCGGTAATCCTCTTAATCGGCGTTATTTATGGCGGTTGGGAGTTGGCGCAAGGCTTTATGGACGAGCAACCCGGCAAGAAGAAACAAGGAATAACTATCCTTATCGTCGGAGTTAGCGTTGCCGGGATAATCTACACCATCACTCAACTTATAATTTAGGAGGGGGTAAGATGAAACGCCTTATAGCGTTTATTGCGGTGCTGATGGTATTCGCTGTCAGCACCGTCCCCGTCTTTGCTATAGATTATACAAACGACGGGAAGAAAGCCCTGCTCGTTGAGATAAAAACCCCCAAGGTACTTCCGAACGGGCTTACCGATGAAGAGGTAGAATCTTGGCTTGACGGTTGCTCCGTACAGATAGAGTATCCAAACGGCGCCATTCAGAGTGCTACGGTGTTTGGCGGTGAAGCTTTGTTCAACAACATCAGAACACAGTACCTTGAAGAAGGAAGCAGTCTGCTAAACCTCAGAGTTACCTTTGTTCAGCGCACCTTTTCCGTAAGTCTTGAAGAAAAAGAAACCTATGACGAGGTTAACCTTTCAAGCTTCAGCGATACCGTAACCTATGATACGGGACTCGGCACGGGTATAACCAAGCTTGAACTCCAAGTATCAACCTCCCTCAGCGAGGCGGGACGTCGTACAGAAATCTTAAAGTATATTGAATTGTTGGGAAGCGCAACAAACACAAGCAGTACGTTGATTAACTATGTTAACACTATGGTACTGTCCATGAGCAACTTTGCAAACCTCGGCGGTAATTATATAAGTGCCGCGGATTCTATGTTTAATACCGAAAACACCGACAGCATTATCCAAAGAGCGTATAACGTAATGTTCCCGTTTAGCACGGTGCTAATGGTACTGATATGGGTTATCGGTATCGGAAAATCCGCAGTAAGCACGGACTTATTCACCGGGGAGAAGATGGTAAAGCCGGTTATCCGAATTATATGGGGCATTGGCTTAATGGGACTGTCTATGACCTTGTTGGAGTTGATTTTCGGGATTTCCCATAACTTCCTGCAAGACATACACAGGGACACGAATATTTCCCCTCACTTGTTAGCCGATTGGGTAGAAGAAAGCGAAAAACTAATAGACAAAACATGGATTATTGGTCCGATAATGACCTTCTTTAACGTTGTAGTCAGCATACCTCGCCTGTCGGCATACATAGCGATAGAGTCGCTTTTCAGCCTTGTATTGCAAGTCGTACTCTATCTCAGATTTATTCGCCTTGCGGTGATGCAATCCGTGTCTCCGCTGTTCTTTGCTTTCAGCGTGAGCGAAAAGACAGAACGATACACGCAGGGCTTTATTAAAGAATACATTGTGCTTTGCATACAAGCAGTTGTTGCGGCGATAATGTATGCCGTTGTAATGGGTGAATTTTTCAATTACAGCGAAAACCTTTTTATGAGACTTATACTGTGTATCGCAGGAATGATAGCTGTCGCCGGCTCAGGCAAGTTCATAAGCAAAGCCTTTGGCAGTTAGGAGGAACGATGATATGAAAGTAAACCTTAACGGTGACGTTAACCGTTACCGTGTTAAAGCCGCCGGCGGTTTTACGCTACGCCAAATATGCTTTGGCGTAGTAGGTATAGCCGTGATGATACTGCTGATAATCGCTCTAAGTAAGGTTTTGCCGATGATGATGGCAACCTTGATAGGGACTTTTGTTGGCGTATTCATAATAATGTGCGGCGTGTACCAATACGGCGGTATGTCTTTCATCCAGGTAATAATCGCCTTACTTAAAGGCGGTAAGAATTACAAATACGAAGTAGAGGGGGTAGAAGCTTTTGAATTTCAAAAAGAAAAAGAAAGAGCCGAGCTTGAGGAATAGAACACAGGACCTGCTTCTTTGGAAAGAGCTGTATTCTAACGGCTTAATAGAGCTTGAGGACAAGACCTACGCTTTGATGTTGCGCTTTGAAAACGCACCGTACCTGTCAAGGACAGAACATGAACAAAACAGTCTCTATGAGGCATATACAACCACTTTGAACGGACTGTCGCCCCTGGTTCACTATCAGGAGCTTATCTACAGCCGTCCAATCAACTCTCAAGAGCTAAAAGGGCTTATGCTCCCAAGTTCAGACGTGTCAGAGAGCGACTTTGGCACAGACTTAAAGGAAGTGCTTACAGGCTTTGCCGAAAACATAGCCGTAAACGTTGAAAGGCAGAACTTTATTGCGGTTATATCGGCTAAGTTTGAGTCAAAGCTGAGCGACCCTTACAAGAGCCTTTACAAGACCTACACCTACTTAGCTGAACGCTTTGAGAAGTTGGGGAGCAAGCTTACCGTTATGCTTCCTGACGAAATCCTGAAGACTATGTATGTGTTACACAATCCTTTTTCTCCCGGAGAATACAAGGAGCCGTCGGACCTTTACGCTAAGGGGCTGAACCCCAAGGACATAGTTGCACCGGGCGGTGTTTCCTTTAAGCCGAAGTGGATAGAGCTTGAGGACGGGTATTCAAGGTCCTTTGCGGTCACAGCTTACGGAGGTGTGCTTGACGACACATTTTTTACAGACTTAACACAAGTAAACGCTAATATTCTTGTATCAAAGCACATAGACCATATCCCAAAAGACACCGCCATAAAGCAGATAGAGAAACGTTCTAATTCTCTGTATGCCGATCTGGATAAGCGAGAGAAGGACAACCACCGAGAAGGGCGCTCATATATCCCTCTCAACCTGAAGCGTAACATCGAAGCCTGCGAGAAGCTTTTAGATAGACTTATGAACTCTGAAGACTTATTCGAGGTCAGCGTACTTGTGACGGTGAACGCCAAGACAAAAGAGGAGCTTGAGGAGCTGACCGCCATAATCAAAGCTAAGGCTTCAGAGCATTTCGTCACAATTAAGGATATAGCATTAAAGCAAGAGGAAGGCTTCCTCTCCGTTATGCCCTACGGCATAAACAAATCGGGCGTTAGCACGGTAATGTTAAGCTCAGAAGTAGCGATTATGACACCCTTCAGTTTTCCTTCTCTCCTTGATGAAGGCGGTCTATTCTACGGAATAAATGTCCGTAGCGGTGAGCCTTTGGTAATTGACCGCAAGCTTGACAAAAACGCCAACGGCTTCGTGTTCGGTAAGTCGGGTGGTGGCAAAAGCTTTTTCGTCAAGCTTGAGCAGTCAGCCCTTTTGTGGTCGGAAAAGCACAAAAATGACAGCATTATAGTTGTGGACCCTGACGGCGAATTTGTACGATTAGCGAACGAGCACGCAGACCAAAGCGAGGTAATCACTCTTGCCCCTAAGTCCGACAAGGTCCTTAATCCCTTTGAGCTGTCAGCCTTTGAACTTGAACGGTACGGAGCTGTTGAAGCGGTATACTATAAGACAAAATATATAGTGCCGTTTATCGAAGCTATTAAGGGAGACGCACTTACCGCCATTGAAAAGACCGTGATAGACAGAGCCATAACCGTTGTTTACAGCGCCTACAATGAGACGGGGAAAATCCCCACCCTTGAGAGCTTCTACAACACCTTAGCCACCTTTGCCGAGGCGGAAGCCGTCACCTTGAGGCTTTACCTTGAGCGTTACGTAAAGGGGAGCATAACCCTGTTTAACGGCGAAGGGAACGTAAGAACCGACAAGCGGTATACGGTCTTTGACATGACACTTCTTGGCAACGAGCTTAAAGAGATAGGTATGCTTGCTGTTATCACAGCTATCCGAGACAAGCTTTTTGAGAACGTATCAAAGAACTATCACACTTGGGTATACTTCGATGAACTGCATAGGTATTACCGCCATTCCAACGGCTTCGCCGCCGAGGCTATCGAACAGCTTTACGCTGAGTGCCGTAAATTCGGCGGCATCGTAACCGCCATGACACAGCACCCCAAGTCGGTACTGTCCTCTCCGGCGGCAGAGTCGATGCTTTCAAATTCACAGTTCATCGTAGCCTTCGAGCTTGACGGCGACAACGTGGACGCTTTGGCTGACCGTTTACAGCTTAACGAGAGCCACAAGAAGCTCCTTATCTCAAGCGACGTGGGGCAAGCGGTATTGCATTTCAAGAACAACACTATCTCCGTCAGATACAAGTTCCCAAAGAACAACGTGGTGTATAACACACTCACCACGGACATCAAAGACAAAGCTTAGGAGAAAACAAAAATGAAGCAGTCAGCTAACCACGTAAGCAAGCACAGCAAATACCGACGGCTGAAGGTATTAACGGTCATAGCAATATTTCTTTTTCTCATTGAAATCTTGGCTATATGGAGCTTTGGTTCCTTCAGCGTATTACGTCCGGGGGAGAGCGCCTTTTTACGGTTCTCGCTATGGTTCAGCCATTTTTCTACGCCACTCTTACCGTTAAGTTTTATGAAGGATTATATCCTTGACAAGCTGTGGATCTGCGCTCTCGTCAATTTGT
>JAZURO010000186.1:0-8211 GCA_045606265.1 Eubacteriales bacterium | reverse complement strand
ATTTACTTACTTTCTTCGTAGCCATAAGTTGTAAACTAAACTTATAATTTGTGCAAAATAATATCTTTTGTGCAAATAATGTGTCTATTCGTAAGGTAGCAAATCTACAATTTTGAGGGCGCCTGTTAAAATGCCCTCAAAATTGTTTTGTGTCAACTTGTTGACACGATTTGCGCAAAATCTTGCCACGAAGTTCTATTAAAAAGCTTTTTGGTTCTTTTTCTCGAAAAAGAACAAGAAAATTCTTCTTTGTAACTTTTTCAAAAAAGCGAGCCATTTTTTGACGGCTCGCTTTCAATATTATTATACTTTTTCTTTTAGCACTACTTTGGCCTTTGCATTCTCATCATCAACTATTATTTCGCCGATGGAGTCCGCTTTGACGTAGCCCGAATAAACGTTTTTAACAGAAACGATATCGCCGACGATGTCTGCTTCGACCTCGCTCTTCTCAAACGAAAGATCACAATCGATCATCGTGCAGTTAACAAGTTTAAGTCCCTTGCAATAGCAAAGCGGCTGTGTGCCGATAATCGTGCAGTTTTCAAACGTTATATTCTCTGCATACCAGGCAAGATATTCGCCCTTGACTATTGAATTTCTGACAACAACATCTTTTGCGTGCCAGAATGCATCCTTTGTATCAAGATTACAATTTTCAAAAACCGAATCCTTTATGTACTGGAAGGAATATTTGCCTTTGAGGGAGGAATCCTTCATATTGAGCTTTTCGGCTTGAAGCATAAAATATTCGCCCTGAAAAACAGTTCCAACAATGTCAATATTTTTTGAAAACCAACCGAATTCAACGCTTTTGACGTCGGAGCTTTCAATTTTTATATCCTTACACTCACGAAGCGCTTTTATTCCGTGGAGCTTTGAATTTCTGATTTCAATACTATCGGAATACCACAGCGCAGCACGGCAAAGCTCAGTCATCTCGCTATTTTCAATCACTACGGAGCTATCGTGCCACAGGGGATATCGAAGATTGAAAAACACGTTTTCACATTTTATATTTTTACCCTCTTTGAGTGCGCTTTCGCCGTCCTCTTCACCGTCAAACGAGCAGCTTATCAGCTCCACACCGTCTGCACCGTACAGCGCACGCTCCTCTCCAAACCGTTCATTTCTGTATATTTTCATTTTGCACCTCTGCATAAAATCACTTTTCATATATAATAACACATATTTATGAATTTTTCAATACTTATTTTTATTGACATTTGCGTAAAATTATAGTATTATTAATATGAAATAATATGCTCACTGAAAGCTGGTGAAAATATGAAAATGAATAAAAATCTGAAAGGGTGGCTATATCTTTTGCCCGCATTCGTTTTTGTTGCGGCATTTATGGTGTATCCTCTTATCGATGTTTTTATATATTCCTTTGAGGAGGGATATAGTTTTGCATCGGGAGAATCATTGGGAGTCGGATTTTACAACTACAAATTCGTCCTGCACGATCCGTTCTTTATTCAGGCGCTTAAAAATACATTCATCCTCGTTGCAATAACGGTTCCCGCATCAACGATACTTGCGCTTGTTATCTCTGTCGGACTCTCAAAAATCAATTTTATTAAAAAAGCATATCAGACGATATTCTTCCTTCCATACGTAACAAACACCTTGGCAGTAGGTCTTGTTTTTATGATACTGTTCAAAAAAACGCCTTATTCCGACGGTCTTGTAAATGCGCTTATAACCTCTCTCGGAGGAAATGCAATCGACTTTATCGACGGTCAGTATTGGGCAAAGATGCTTGTTTTATGCCTTTATACGGTATGGGTGGTTATGCCCTTCAAAATTCTAATTTTCACAAGTGCGCTCGCATCTGTTGACGACACCTATTATCAGGCGGCGGCAATAGACGGAACGCCCGAAAACAGAGTTTTCTGGAAGATAACACTCCCTATGATTTCCCCGACAATATCATATCTCGTTATTACGGGATTTATCGGCGCATTCAAGGCATACAGCGACGCAGTTGCGCTGTTTGGCACAAATCTTAACACTGCCGAGATGAATACCATCGTCGGTTACGTTTACGATATGCTCTACGGCGACGGCGGAGGTTACCCCTCGTTTGCTTCGGCTGCCGCAATAATTCTTTTCTGCATCGTGCTGACCATAACCTGCATAAACCTTATCGTCAGCAAAAAGCACGTAACGTACGGAAAGTGAGGTGCCGAAAATGAACGATCTTAAAAAAGTAAAAAAGCAGAGCAAGGCAAAAAGAATATTCAGGAATATCGGCATATACTCAGGACTCAGTCTTTGGGCAATAGCGGTGCTGTTCCCTTTCTATTGGATGATTCAGAACTCTCTCAAAAGCTTTTCCGAATACAACCTTGAAAGCATACCGAAGTTTTTCCCAGGCAACCCGACCTTTGATAACTATATTCAGGCATTCACGGCTGTGCCCCTTGCAAAATACCTTGTAAATACACTTATTTTTACACTCGTTACAACGATCATCACATTAATAGTCATCATTCTTGCGGCATTTGCGTTTGCCCGACTTGAATTCAAGGGCAAAAACCTTGCATTCACGCTGTTTTTGGCTCTTATGATGATCCCAAACGAGCTGGTTATTATCACAAATTTCGTAACGATTACAAATATGGATCTGAGAAATACGTTTTTAGGGCTTATTCTCCCCTCCGTCACCTCAATTTTCTTCCTGTATTTACTGAAAGAAAATTTTTCACAAATCCCCGACGAGCTGTATCTCGCTGCTCAGGTTGACGGTTCGACAGATTTCAATTATCTTATAAAGGTAATGGTTCCGATTTCCAGTCCGACGATAGTTACGATCCTCATTCTTAAAGTTATTGAGTGCTGGAACTCTTATATCTGGCCCCGTCTTATCACCGACGACGAAGCTTATTATCTTATTTCAAACGGAATTCAGGAGATAAGAGAAAACGGATTCGGACGTGAAAACGTCCCCGCCATGATGGCTGCGGTGGTAGTTATTTCGCTCCCGCTTATAGTACTGTTCCTTGTGTTCAAGGACAAAATTATGGAGGGTGTTTCAAGAGGAGGGACAAAGGGATGAAAAATATCAAAAAAATTATTTCAATGCTGCTTCTTATCACTATTCTTGCTTCATCTTTTGCACTTGGCTCCTGCCACAAAAAGGTTTCAATGGACAGCTTTGAGGTGCCCGATATCTTTGACACCGACAAAAAGTATGAGATAACATTCTGGGCAAAAAATGAAAACAACGAAACGCAAAGAAACGTTTATGCAAACGCAGTTGCCGAATTTGAAAAGCTCTATCCCAACATAAATGTAACACTAAGAAACTTCACAGACTACGGTGAAATCTATAAGGACGTTATCACGAATATTTCCACCGATACGACACCTAACGTGTGTATCACCTATCCCGACCACATAGCAACATATATGGAGGGCGAAAACGTAGTAGTTCCCCTTGACATTTTGATGACCGACGAGAAATTCGGTCTTGGCGGAAGCGAGTTGAAATTTGATTCTCCCAAGCCCGATCAGATCATACCAAAATTCCTCAACGAGGGAAAAATCAACGGAAAGCAGTATGCCCTTCCCTTTATGCGCTCAACCGAGGCGTGTTACGTGAACAAGGATTTCCTTGAATCACTCGGATATGAATTACCCGAGGTTCTGACCTGGGATTTTGTTTGGGAGGTCAGCGAATACGCTATGTCGCTTGGCAAGGATGAAAACGGAAACTATATAGCAAACGGACAAAAAACTCTTATTCCGTTCATCTATAAATCAACCGACAATATGATGATCTCAATGCTTAAACAGCTTGAAGCACCATATTCGACCGATAATGGTGAAATTCAGATATTCAACGATACAACAAAAGAGCTTTTGTTTGAAATTGCAGAGCATTCAAAATCAAAGGCATTCTCAACCTTCAAAATTTCAAGCTACCCGGGAAACTTCCTGAACGCAGGTCAGTGCATTTTTGCAATAGACTCAACTGCGGGATCCACCTGGATGGGAGCTGATGCCCCACTTGTTGACATTCCCGACGATCAAAGAATTGATTTTGAAACGGCAGTTTTGCCCATTCCTCAATTTGATACAAGCAATCCCAAAATGATTTCACAAGGTCCCTCTCTTTGCATATTCAACAAGGAGGACAGCGGTGAGGTTCTTGCATCCTGGCTCTTCGCTCAATTTCTTCTCACAAACGAGGTACAAATTGCGTATTCTCAGACTGAGGGCTATGTTCCCGTAACCTCAAAGGCGCAGGAAAGCACAGAATACCGTGATTATCTTAACCGTTCGGGTGAGAATAACGGTCTTTACTACGACGTTAAAATCAAAGCATCCGAGCTGTTGATAAATAATACTGAAAACTCGTTTACAACTCCCGTTTTCAACGGTTCAACCTCACTCAGAAATGCCGCAGGAGAGCTTATTGAATTGACAGTAAGCTCCGCACTGAAAAACAGAGCCATTAATGACGATTTTATGGAGCTTTTGTTTGAAAGAGTAACAGCTCTTCACAAATTGGATCAGATAGAAAGCTCGGGCAACTATAAAAACTTTGAGAATAAAACATTACCCACGGAATCCATAATTCTTTTGTCCGCAATCGGCTGCACCTGGATTGGAATTATCGGCTTTGCATTAATATCATTCGTAAAAAAAAGAAAAAAGCAATAAGTTATTGACTTTTGTCGTTTTTTGTGTATAATAATACTTGATAAAAATCTATTTTTAATAAAGGAGAATATTGAAAATGAAAAAATTTTTATGCTTGATGCTCGTTTGTTTGGCAGCAATCTCACTTTTCGGTTGCCCCGACAATAACGAAGAAAACCCAAACGAAGTTAACGTTATGACCTGGCAGGAATACGTTGAAGCAGAAGTTGGTTCAAAGATTGTTATTGAGGCATACGTTCAAGGTCACCAGTCTTGGTGGGAAAATAAGATTAGCCTTTATGCTCAGGACGAAAACGGCGGTTATTTCCTTTATGACTTCCCTTGCTCTGAGGAAACTGCTGATAAGCTTGTTCCCGGAACAAAAATCAGAGTTTTCGGATATAAGGCGGTTTGGGCAGGCGAAATCGAAATCGTAACTGACGAGATTGATCCCGATTATGCGAAGATTGAAATCATTGAGGGAAGCAAAGTTGCTGAGCCCATTGACGTAACAGCAAAGCTTGGCACAGACTCACTCATAAATTATCAGAATATGCTTGTTGAATTCAAGGGTCTTACATTCGTTTCTCTTGAATACAAGAACGGCGAACCCGGTGATGATATTTATGTTACATTCAGCTATAACGGTAATGAGTATTCCTTCTGTGTTGAAAAATACCTCACAGGTCCCGATACAGATCTTTACAAGGCAGTTGGCGAGCTTGAAGCAGGCGCTACTGTTGACGTTGTAGGATTTGCTTACTGGTACAACGGTATCAACACACATATCACAGGCATTACTGTTCACGCAGAATAAACAAAATAGGAGAAAGACTATGTTTGACAAAATTAAAAGAAATTTACCCTATGCGTTCAGCGCATTGCTCGGTTTCTTGAACTTCATTTTCCTTGCTATTCCTTATGCATCTGTTTTTATGTCATATGGTAAGGAAAAAGAAATTTATGCAACAGTCAGCGGTTACAACGTAATCGGTTGGAAAGGAAAATCCACAGAATACGATATAACCGAAGCTATGAATCTCGAAGGATTTGGCGCTGTATTGAGCTCGATCCTTACAGTTCTTATCCTCGTTGTGGGAATCGCTCTTCTTGCTTGGGGCGTGTGCGGACTTTTGAAAGCATTCGGAGTATTCTCTCAGTTCCCCTCTAAGCTTGGCAAGCTTGAATCCAGAAAAATCGCAAGTATTGGATTGATTGCTTTTGCAGGTCTTCAAATTCTCTTGCTCCTCGCTTTGATTCTCACTTGCTCTGCAAATACCCAAACAGAAAAAACCTGGATGGGAACTGTTACAGCAGGTATTCAGCTTGGTGCGGGTATTTTCGTTTCACTGATTTTCGCCGGCGGTGCAGTATTAGCAAATTCTCTTTTGGAAAAATATGTTCCCTCTTGTGCTGAAGGCGAAGATGCTATCTACGTTTGCTCAGGCTGCGGAAAGTCTGCAAAGGCAAATGACAAATTCTGCACAAACTGCGGTAGCGCAATCGTTAAGAAGGTTATCGTTAAGAGAGTGTTCGCTTGTTCTCAGTGCGGTAAACCCGCTACCGAAAATGACAGATTCTGCACAAACTGCGGCGGTATGATTCAGGAAGTTGTTGAAAAGCAGTATTTTTGCTCTCAGTGCGGTAAACCCGCTACCGAAAATGACAGATTCTGCACAAACTGCGGCGGTATGATTCAGGAAGCTGTTGAAAAGCAGTATTTCTGCTCTCAGTGTGGCAAGCCCGCAAGTGAAAACGACAGATTCTGCACAAACTGCGGCGGTCAGATCATTTCAAGATAATTTTTCAGAATACATAAAAAACCCGTGAGCTTAGCTCACGGGTTTGTTTTTATTTAATTATTTTCTTTCTCAAATTAAGTATTCTGAGAATTGCGGGAGCAAGCACGATATTTGTGATAAGCTCAAACAGGAAGTTTGCACCCACCAAACCAAGTATCATATACTCCATAACGTCGCCGGCGCCTGCCCACGCCTTGATTGTATCAAAGAAAAATACGTAGCATCCGCCAAGAAATACCATTGTATTCACAATGGGACAGATTACTGCCGCAGAAAAAACTGCAACGTAAACGTTTTTTTCCTTCAACGCTTCATAAACAACTCCTGCGTAAAGACCGCAGAGCGTACCCTTTGCAAGAACTGTGACAACAGTTCCTATGGCATTAACGGACAAGAACGCAGCTGCGTCACCGTTAAGAAGCACTACCATTCCGAACACAAATCCAAGCCAAGCGCTAATCTTTTTGCCGCACAAAGCCGCACCAAGCACGATTGGCATAAGCACCAAGCTGCATTGGAACGGGCCAAGACGAACAAAGGTACCAAGAAACTGCAAGATAACTACAAGCGCAGTCAACACAGCAGCAAGCACCAAGGTCTCGGTTGACATTCGTTTTTTTGCTTTTGTTTGCATAAAAAATCCTCCTTGCTGTCGTTCGCTTTCACGATACAACGCTAAAAAATTTATTTTAACTTCAAATGAAGCTATAAACGAATCAATTATTTATTTTTCCAATATATTGAATTCAGTCCTTTTAAGACGAGATATTCGTCAATCACCATTTTGTGATTACAGTGAGGAACAATTACAGGAGCATAACCTCCCGTCACGATAACGGGCAATTCTTCTCCAAGCTCGGCATTTATGCGATCTATCATTCCGTCAATCAGACTTGCGTGACCGAAAATAATGCCTGATTTCATACAATCAACAGTATTTTTACCAATCACGGTAGCAGGGGCTTCAAGTCCCACCTGAGGGAGCTGCGCCGTTCCGTTAGAGAGAGCTTTGAGTCCCATCATAACGCCCGGAATTATCGACACTCCGATAAATGCACCGTTTTTGTTGGTAACTATCATCTTTGTGGCAGTTCCTATATCAATAATCAAAGCGGGAGATGAATAAAACACGTTTGCCGCTACGCAAGAGCATATAAGGTCAGCGCCAACGGATGACGGTGAATCGCAAAGAATTCCTATTCCCGTCTTAATTCCGGGGCACACCATAAGTGCATCAACGTCATAAACCAGACGGAGCGCGCTCTTCATTACGTTATTAAGCGGAGGTACAACACTTGATATGATTGCACCCTCAACGTTCTCTTTGTGTACGTTGTGAAGCGCTAAAATATTCATAATTTTGCTTGCATACTCATCCTCTGTCTTTGTAACGTCGGTAGAAAGACGTCCGACAAATTTAAGCTCGTCGCCTTCAAATCCACCAAGAGCTATGCTCGTATTTCCAATATCTATGGTCAAAATCATTGGGATTTTCCTCCTCTCGCTTTTTCCAATTTTGAATTATAGCACAAACTTGCACCCTTGTCAATAATTTTGACTAAATTGCCATTTTACTCTCTTTTGCTTGCGATATTTTGATTTGTCGAGCTGTTTGTTTGCACAAACCAAGCGATTAAAAAAGTTTTTGCGGAGCTTTTTTCAAAAAGCGACCGAGGGTACGGGGCGAGTAGCCCTGTGCAACAGCGTTTCTTTTGGAGCTTTTCTTTGCGCTTCTGGCCTCAAAGAAAAGCGGCTA
>JAZURO010000185.1:0-4578 GCA_045606265.1 Eubacteriales bacterium | reverse complement strand
AGAAAAATCCGAAACCTTTTTCAGCACCCTATCCACCGTCAGCAGTCCCGTCACCACATCCAACGTCCCCCCGTACACCGTCCCGGCTTCGGAAGTCCAATCCACATTGTAGACAGTAGCATCATCGGGGTCTTGCGTGGGAGAAACGTACACCGACAGCCCCGTCCTGCCGCTGATGGGGCAGATGTTTTCATAGGGGGAATATTCCGTGGCGGCGGAACCAAGTTCAAACTGTCCGTTGACAACAAAATCCCGTATAGTTGTGTCATTGAACTGGATGACAATATATGTAGCACTCGCATCCGTTGTTATCGTCCGTGTCGAACCAAATTCAGCTGCCGATGCACTCCTTACGTTTTGATATGTTGGTATATCAGTTGTTTCGCTTGCACTCGGCAAGGACAAAACACGAATTGTTGAAACACGGTATATGCCGCCAGTTGTCAAATACCTCGATAGGGTATAGGATGTTTCAGGGGCAACCTTAATAGCTATTGATGCCGAATCGTTCGAGTATGTCCAAAAATAAGAGCCGCCGCCAGTATCACGCAAATACCTCTTATATATAGTCGTGTTAGGGTCTACTAAATTCACCCCGCCACCACCGGGCCACGGGTGGGAGTAGCCGTGGAGGTCCTGAACAGGCTCGATTTTTGCGGATAAATCATTGTAAGCAACGATCTTGTCTTCCAACGCAATCATCGGCTTCAACTGCTGTCCGGTTGAAAGTGATGTGCCGTTGGGGATGACGATACTGAACTTGAGCGTGTTCGTTGTCGATGTTGCTATGTATTGCAACGGGTCACTTCCCTCGATCGTGGAAACGACTACGTTTGACCCGTTCGTTTCCGTCACGGATATTTTGGCTCCGCTGTAGCCGGAGGTTATGACCATCTTCTGCCCTTCCGTAATCCCAAGCTGAGAGGTTGTCCCCTCCGCAATTGTGAAATACGCATCGGCTGTTGCCGTTCCGGTTGCAACAATATCGCCCTCTCCGTTCACGGTGAAGGTTATTCCGTTCACGGTTTTCGTTGGGTCTGTGTATGGGTAAGAGAGGATGTTGGCTCCTAAATTGTCCCATGACAGGTAAACAGCGGACGAGTTTTTTAGCTGCGCCAGTTTGTAGTTTATGCCCAATGACGATGAAGAATACAGGACAGGGAATTGCACGAATCCAGTAGACGCCTCCATGCCTGTGGATGTTACCACATTGCACATGATTGAATAGGTGTTCCCTGTGATAAGTCCGTCAGCATCGAAGGACAAGACCTGTGTGCTGATAGCACCTGTCCTGCGAATCGGTGTGCTTTCGGACCCGGACAGAGTGAATACCCATTCCACCGTGGAAATAGGATCGCCCTGTGCCTGAGAGTATGTTGCCGTAATCGTGAGCGAACTCGAAGATACGGGCGTAGTAATCGTGTCAATCGTCAAAGTCGGAGTGCTTCTCGTGATGAACACGGATGCGGATGTCTGCTCAACGTAGTCGCTTACTGACCACCATTGCGTTATCAGCATCTTGTATCCGTACTGGTATCCGTTCACGATTCCTGCCGAAGCCAGGGATGCGGCAGAGATGATGGCCGTAAAGAAACTGGCATTTCCGTACTTGTCGTGCGGTTCAAAGGCAGGAGACACGGCAACGGAGCCAGAATCGTACATGAGGGTGCTGTCGGAATCGTTCTGGTATATCTTGATCTGGTACGCCGTCATCGGCGTGTCACCGTTGACTTGCCACGATACGTTCAACCCCTGTGTTACATCTACTGTTCCTGCTCCTATGCCGGAGAATGTGGAAGGATATATATTGGATGGCTGAAATAGCATGTATATCTTTCTCCTTCTTATGCCGTTTCATTAACGTGAAGCGATATGGTCCGCATCACCTCTGCAAACGGTCTTTGGGCCATATCCTGCCCCACCTGTATGCCGTTTACATAGTAATTCCCGCCGTTGTTGTTCGTTACGGATGAACCTCTACCAAACGAAGCTCCTAAATCGGATGCGCCCATAAGGTATCTGATCGAATCCGTGAATGCGGTGAACTGCGCATTTCGCACAGGGTTGAGGACTTCTCTTGTGATTTCAGGGCCAATAACGGCTTCCGGCCCAACAGCACCCTTCCGCATGTATCCGCTTCCAATGGCGATTCCGCCGCTGTCGAATACGGTGCTTCCGCTTGTGGTGCTTCCGCTTGTGTTTGCATTGATGTTGCCAAGGCCGAAGCTGTATCCCTGCGCAACAAGCCCCTCTCTCAGAGCGTTCAGCAGGGCCGCTATGCCGCCGGATTGACCGATCATCGTAGAGGTCCCGTTCGTCCTTATCTGATTAAGGAGTGCTTTAAGATCGCCGCTCGGAGCTTCTATAGCGTCTACGATGGCCTCCCAGCTTTCCTTGTACGCATCGAATTGTGCCTGTAGGTCTTCCTTCTGCGCTTGGATGGCGGCTTTTCGCTCCTCGTAGTCTTGGTCTGCCAAGTAATCATTGAGGTCTTGGAGAGCCTTATCGTATGCTTCCTGTGCTTTCTGTACTGCTCCCTGGTCTGCCATCCACTCCCATTGCTGAGTTTCCTCGTTGTAGTAGCGGACGGTCCTTTCTACTTGCGCTTTTTGCAGATCGAGAAGTGCTTGCTGTACGGCTTCCTGCCGTTCCTGCAATTTGTTCGAGTCTTCCTGTGCTTTCCTCTCGGCTTCGAGTTCCGCAAGCTGATCGTCAAGCACCTTCAACTGGTCTTTCAGGTCATCGTTTCCCTTGTCCAAGAGGTAATCGACAAGCTTCTTCAAAGTTGCCCAGCTTTCGGAAGCATCGACTTTGGCAGCACCACCGCCACCTCCACCGCCGCTGGAAGCATTTGCCGCTCCCTTTGGCGAGGTGGTAACAACAGCATTATTCAGTGCTGTAGCTTCGCCGTTGGGGCCGACAAGGAATATAGTATGAGTGTCGATGCCCTTCCCTACTTCAAATCCGGGGACCCCAAGTGCCGACTTCGTTTCTCCGGCTGTAAGGACAACATCATCAGAGCGAAGGTTTACCAGGGCGGGTCTTCCGCCGTTTGCGATGTACGCTCTGCCTTGTGACTTACTTATAATAAGTTCAGGCTTGGAACCGTCTGCTGGGAACTCGTCGTTGACAAGGGCGATACCGCTATAGCTGTCACGTTTGCCGCCAGCGTCGCTGGCGTAGCCTTTTGACTTATAGTATGCCGTCATGCTTGCGCCACGGCTCTGCTCATACGCATATCTTGTGGCATTCCCCACGCTCATGCCCTGCATCTCTTGTATGATAGTAACGCGGACTGTCTTATCCTGTATGCCGTCAAGCATCGAATTGATGTTGTCAACGGCTGTTTGCACTTCCGATTGTGCGGAGTCTGTCTTAACCTTTAATTCAGGCTCCGGCATTTCCGTGTTCTCCGCCATCCAATCGTCAATCTCATCGGAGTACATACCAAGAGATTGAATCATGGAAGCCCAGAAGTCGGCTCCGATTCCAGTAGAGTCTTGCATGGATTGGAGGAACTCGTCTATGCTCTGATTCCCTTTGTTGAACGCCCATTGGTAGGCGTCCCCAAGGTCCGTCATGGAAGCGATTACTTCTCCGGTTGCTTGGTCTACAATTTGACCGGAAGCATCTGCAAAGTTCCCCCACAATGCGGCAGCGGCATTGGAGTAATCTCCCTGCGCTATCGCGCCAAAGTATGTATCAAGGGATTCCTGCGCTATTTTTCCGATTGCATCTTTATCGGATGTCCCGAAGAAAAGATTCGCCCCCGCCTTATACGCTTCGGAACCGTAGTAGCCCTTTTCTGCGGCTTCCTGCATGGCCTTATAAATATCTGCGGCAGACTTTATAGACGAATCTTTCTCGTCCTTCATTTTGTCTGCGGCATCTTTAATGTTGGCGTTTGCTTTATTGAACGCATTGGAAAGAGCATCTACAGCATCGGCTTCTTCGTTGTATACTTTGATGACTTGAATGGCGGCTTTGGAAAGTTCTTCTTGCGCCAAACGTTCTTTCCAATACTCTGTTAGCTTTTTTCCTCTATAGTTCGCGCCGACTTCCGTATCTGCCTGTGGTATATAATTGTTTTTTCTGCGTTCCCTATCATTTTCAATGATTTCTTTTATCCATTGTAGGGATTTTGATGTTCCACGCGTCAGCTCTTGTAACGGCGATCCTGCGCTTGTTATAATCGACACAAGCTCAGTCCATGAATTTTTTAAGTCATTTGTTGCAGCTTGCCAACTGTCAAGATATATCTCGTTCTTCTGTAATGCTGTTCCGCCTGATTCATCGAACTGCTCCAACTGCTTCATGTACGTATCGTAGTTGTCCATGAGCGCAAAAAGCACATTACCGCGACGGTTTCCGGCGAGGGCATTTTGAAGGTATGCCTTTTCTTTTGTATTTAGGGTGTCCCACTTTTCATTGAGTTCACCCATTATCTCCGTGAAGCTCTTTAGTTCTTTAGCATCGTTCAATACTGAAATGCCAACGGAATCAAGGGCTTTTGCGGCATTAGATATTGCCGCAGCATCTATTATTTCTCCATCGTCCAACTCACCTTTGACCTGGCGA
>JAZURO010000184.1:0-2083 GCA_045606265.1 Eubacteriales bacterium | reverse complement strand
GAAAAAAAGAAACATTTCGTTGCATAATCCCGAAATAGTATGTAACTTCGCACTACCAAATTCAATGCGGCAGTAGCTCAGTTGGTAGAGCATCAGCTTCCCAAGCTGAGGGTCGCGGGTTCGAGCCCCGTTTGCCGCTCTCTTAAGAATTCTGATAGTTTAGATTAGCTATTAGAATTTTTTTCATTTATAGCTCAGAATTCGTGGCTTTGTTTTATAGAATCGCAAGTGATGAAGTCAAAAAGATATGAGCAAATTTTGTTTTCTTCTTGCCTTACACTAATTTTGTGGCGATATGAAATTAGAGAAGCGTGTCGAGAGTTTTATTGGGCAACATCGTTTGTTGATGCCTGGTGCTGAGGTGTTGGTGGCGCTGAGTGGCGGTGCCGATTCGGTGGCACTTCTTCGTATGCTTTTGCGTTTGGGCTATGTATGCCATGCCGTACACTGTAACTTTCACTTGCGTGGTGAAGAAAGTGACCGTGATGAGCAGTTTGTCACTGTACTATGTCAAGAATTGGATGTTCGTTTAGAAGTCTTGCACTTCGATACGCAAGCGTATGCTCAAGAGCAGCATCTCTCTATTGAGATGGCGGCTCGTGAACTTCGTTACCGAGAGTTTGAGCGCCTACGTCAAGTAAATAATCTTTACGCAACCGCTGTCGCCCACCATCAAGATGATGCCGTAGAAACGTTGTTGCTCAACCTCATTAGAGGGGCTGGAATCAATGGACTCACAGGAATGCGGGTAAGGAACGGAAACGTGGTGCGTCCTCTACTTTGTCTTACTCAGGAGGAAATACATAACTACCTCGCATATATAGGACAAGACTATGTGACCGACAGCACGAACCTAACCGATGCATATTCACGCAACAAGATACGACTCAAACTGTTACCATTAATGTGTGAGATTAATCCGAGTGCTGCAGAGAATATAGCACAAGCAGCATTACATTTGGCTGAAGCTGCCACCATATATAATAAAGCAATCGCTGACAACAACAAACGGATTGTTTCCCTCCAAGCAGACGGAATTAGTATCAGCATCGACACGCTGCTAAGCACTGATGCACCAAAGGCACAACTCTTCGAGATATTAAAGCCTTACGGCTTCAACAGCGCTCAGGTTGATGATATTTTCAAATCACTCTTCAGTGAGTCGGGACGAATGTTTCATACATCCTGCTATACCTTGCTTCGTGACCGCAAACTCCTCATATTACACAAAAAATCGGCAGAAGATTCTGTAACAACATATACAACACTTCCAAGTGAAGGTTCTGTAAAGCTTCCAGATGGCATTATATTAAAAATAAACCGCATCGTCCCTACAGAGACATGGAAAGTTCCACGCAACAACAACATATGCGTGCTTGATGCCTCACGGTTAAGAAAACCGCTTATCGTACGTCATCCACAAGAGGGTGACCGCATTTTTCCGTTTGGTATGAAGGGGAGCAAACTGCTGAGCGACCTTTATACTGACCTTAAGTTAAGCCGCATGGAGAAGAAACAACAGTGGGTACTTTGTCACGACGATAGGATAGTTTGGGCTATAGGGTTACGTACCAGCGAACAATTCCGTCTGCATGGCAATGAGCATGAAGTGTTAGTAATTGAATACTGCAAATCAGAATAGGGGAACCTCGTCCTCATATAAATTTAGTTCTTATAATAAAGAATAATCGGTGGTACTCGAGTACCACCGATTATTCTTTCCTTTAATAGGATTGATAATTATGCTACAGCTGAGCCGATGAGGAACACGCCTGCGAGAGCTACGATAGCGTAGAGCTCGGGGAATACGGCGAAGATCAAAGTCTTAGAGAACACGTCGTGACCCTGACCGATAGCTGCCATACCATTAGCACATACCTGACCCTGACGGATAGCAGAGAACAAGCCTACGAGACCGAGGGCGAAACCACCACCAAACACAGCAGCTGCCTGCAGTGAAGTGATATCAGCGGTGAGGATACCGAAGCTGTTGAGCAAGAAGTAACCTGCGAAACCGTAAAGACCCTGTGTACCGGGAAGAGCGGTGAGCACGAGGAAGTTACCGAACTTGTCCACCTTCTTC
>JAZURO010000183.1:0-11110 GCA_045606265.1 Eubacteriales bacterium | reverse complement strand
TTCAGCAATCAAATTAACAATACATTTCGGCGTATAGAACTCGCCTTTACCTTTACCTTCTGCAAGAGCAAACTTGCTCAAGAAGTATTCATACACACGACCGATAATGTCGTTCTCTGCATCGTCAGTATTGATACGGTTAATCTCATCAAGCAAAGAAGCAAGTTTTGCAGTATCAATATGTAATCTTGAATAATAGTTGTCAGGCAACGCACCCTTCAGGGCAGGGTTAGCCTTTTCAATGTTATAAAGAGCTGTATCTATTTTCAAAGCAATATCGTCTTGCTTAGCGTGTTCAATGATATAAGACCAACGACTTTCTTCAGGAAGGAAGAAAACATTGTCCTTTGTATAAAAAGCCACATTATCAATAAATTTCTCACCGAACTTTTCAGCGATAGTCTTTCTCTGTGCTTCAAATTTATCACTTGCGAATTTAAGGAAGAACAGACTAAGGACAACGTGCTTATATTCAGCAGGCTCAACAGAGCCACGAAGTTTATCGGCAGATTTCCAAAGTGCTTCTTCCATCGTTATTTCTTTCTTAGGTTTAGCAGCAGCTTTTGCCATTTTATTTACCTCCAAGAGTAAGTAGTTATTATGATACAGTTTAATCCTAACAAAAGAAGTGTCCCATAAGACGGACTTACTCCTGATTTTCAGGTAAAACTTCCATTATCTCATCAACTGAGCAGTCAAGGCAGCGACAAATCTTTGCAAGGGTATCAGTCGTTACCGCTTCATCTTTGCTCAATTTTCTCATAGCGTGTTGTGTTAGTTTTGCTGACTCCTGAAGGTCTTTTTTCTTCATATTCTTGTCGATCAGCAAATGCCATAACTTCTTATATGATACTGCCATAATTACGTTTCCTTTCTGCCTATGAGCGAGGTTATATAGTTACAGAGTATATTATAGCATAAATATGGCGAAAAAACAACACAACTTGCGGAACTTCACAAAAAAGTGCGAAATACCGATATTTTTATAAGAAAACAAAAGAGAGTCGCTGAAAGCAACTCTCTAAAGCATTATTTATCTTCAGGGACTTCCGCACTTTCAGCCATTTTAATAATTTCCTCATCCGGTACTACATTAGGATTGTATTCCAAAACATAGCTTGCTTCCGGTGTATCAGTCCAACAGAGATACGAGATCCCATCGAACTCATAGAGTGCTGCATCCCAATCTTTAATTTTCATTTCTTTACAATTTTTCGCACTATCAGGATTGAACAACACGCCGAGAGCATCAACATTCAAACCCGTTACCGCTGACGGATCAGCTTCAAAGTATGTAGTTTTCAAAATGTGATAGTTGATTTCATTGCCTTCTTTGTCGCCATACTTAATAGTGCCTGCAACAACCGTTTCCGTTTGCTTTTTATAATCATCGCCAAGCACTTCTTTTACTGCGGCTTCAAATTTATTTATCATATCTCTTGGGTTATCTTCGCTTTCGCTTGCCAAAGCTCCAATAGCAAATATAACACCTAAAATTAGAAATACCGCTATTAGTGAAATCGTCAGTTTCTTTTTCATCATATTCCTCCCATTACAGATTACAAGTAGTCTGCTATATTATAAACAACTAAGCCGTGTTTCTGAGCATAGTCAACCGTGTATGCTGTACCGCCTTTATCTTCGGTAAGATATGCTATGCAAGCCGAACTGTTATCAACAAGATGACGGTTGCGCTTGTGCATACAACCTCTCGTGTATTCTTCCGATGTGTAAACTACCTTGTCAGCCTGCTCCTTGATGTTCTCGTAGATCTTCACATCTTCGCTCGACCAACCTCTTGTTTGAGAATAACAAGGCAACACAAGAATCAGGCGAATATCAGGATACCGTTCTTTTAACTTCAAAACGGTGAATGCTGCAATGGTATCAAAGCCTAATGCTCCACCTGCTCCAAAGTATAAATATCCCTTCTTGATTAGGCTCTCAACTGTTTCTTCGGTTTTATTGAAAATATGCTGATAAGCTCCTGAAGGTATATCTCTGTGTCCCGTAAAACAACAAGTTTTCTCTTTCACACAACCACTCCCATATTAACGATAATAGCGATATACTCACGATATTATCATTAGTATAGCATATAATTGTGAAAAATTAAAGGAAAATACGAAAAAAGAGCCTGCGGCTGAACCGCAGACTCTATAAATTCATTTATTTTGCCTTGCTAATAAAGGCATCAAGTATGGCGAAAGCCTTTTCTCGTTCCTCCGGCGGTAATGCTTCAAGACGTTCTGACAAGCGTGAACTCTTGATCTTATAGCCAAATTCGATTACATCAGAGAACACATCATCTGCTGAACATTCTAAAGCATTTATGATAGCAACTAACTTATCCAACCGAGCAGAGCTTTTTCCTCTCTCAATATCCGATAAATAGTTAGTAGATAAACCGATCATTTCAGCGAACTGCTGCTGAGTATATCCTTTAGCTCGTCTAATCTTTTGAATACGTTTGCCGATTATCTGTTCAACGCTCTTTTCGTTTTGCACACATTCCACCTCCAATCACACTAAAGTCGTAACAACTAATGCTGATAGTATTAGTATAGTTGGAAGCGTTGAAAGAATACACAAGGCGGTAGCGAAGCACTAACGATACTATACTGAATTACTTAAAAAATTCACGATAAGTTCATTGTTTTTTCGCCAATATCGTGAGTGTAAAGCACAATAAAAGGGTAAAGGCACCGCCGCAGCGATGCCTTTGATGCTTATTTAATCAGTTATTGCAAATTGAACCGTATACACCTTTTGACTTTGTGTACCATCTTCTGTAGTCAATGTTATAGGTTTCCAAAGCTCATATTGACCAACGGGTAGTTCCCCATAAGTTGTAGAAAAATCGCCCTTAATCTTAAGCTCCTTATCGGGTTTTACATCATAGAGAACCGTATCCCACGCAAGTTCAGGATCTTTGTATTCTTTGTTATGCACCATTCTCATATAATCACCAAATGGTATTGCACTACCGTTATAAATGGCTCTTAGCTCGTATTCAGGTGAAGTAGTATAAGTTCCGGTAGCAATCTGTTTCTCGGAAGATTGATTTATTACAATGTCAAATTCTGTTGCAGACGTAAAAAGCATTCCAGCCGTTATTCCCCAATCGTCCGTTTTTTCAACTTCAAATTCCAAACTATTTACATTACCACTCCAAAACAATTCTTTTATTCTTGCTCGGTATTCATCATCTATCTCATAATAATAGCTTGATAACGGATTATTTACCGGATGGACAACAATATCTTTTTGATCAATGTCGTAAGTGGTTAGAATAGCACGCATTTCTGCGATGGTGGCACCAACTTCAAAAGCGAAGCCTTGATCTGTTATTGCATCAATGAATCTGTTTACAAGATAGCATCGATAATCATTTTCTGCCATTTGCCAAACATAGACCTTTAATCCTCCGTCAGTTGAAACATTAAAGAACTGCGGATATTTTTCTTTCAAACTTTGCGAAGATAAAACCTCTCCTACATTGAACACCGCCCAAGTCTTATACTGTTTAGAACTGTCACCATCTTTTACAGAGAACGGTAGAAGAATTCTATAAGTTCCTGATTTGGATAAATCATAATGCTCAGTAATATAAGTTTTGCTTTGTGTGGATTGCGGTTTAAGAAGGATTCCGTACATATGGAAAATTTCTTCCTCATCAAATTCTGCATCTTTCCATTCTGTTCCCGTCTTTTGTTCGATAGAAAAACTTTCTCCAAATGTGATCTCAGAGTTCGTTTCATTATGCCAAACAACGTTAAAGTGCGTCTGACCGCCCTCATCGGTGTTAAATGACTCAAGCGTTATATATACACCTTCATATTCGGTGTTTAATGAATCTGTAGAAGAAAAGTACGCTTGAGCTTTTTTATCACAATTTGCTTGTTGTTCTTTAATATAACGTTGCGAATCAAGCGCTTTACCGTGCAGATACCAAGGGAATTTCTCTTTAATATCCTCTGCATAGTAAGAACCGTCACGAGGCTCCCAATATTCAACAAGTTCATACTCTGTCGAATCTGTTTTTTTCACAGTAATTACGGTTGGGATATGGGCGCCACTAACATCTTCAATTTTACCGTTTACTTTATCATATTCAGAATATAGAACCCACATATATACGGTTGTGTTTTCTTTATCCTTATTAGTTCCCAACACCTTAAAATTGGTACAATAGAACTCTCCGCTTTTATATCCACCGTGATGATGTTCTATAATCTGTTCTTCAATGAATGATGCCATATTGGTATCAAGTTTTGTTGTAGGATTTGTTAAAAAACACACTGCAACGACAATACTTGCAACAACCGCTACAACAATAATCCAAAATGCAGGCTTTTTGTAATTTAACACAGACTTAACCCTTCCTTTCACTCCAACTTCGCCAAAGGCGAGGGGGCAGGCTGAAATCATCTTGCGAGGAACGCTGCAATTTATTAACGCTTCTGAATAAGGCTTCTTGATTTCAGTTCCCATATCTTTGATTACTTTCTCATCGCAAGCAAGCTCTATATCTTTGCAAAGCAAAATGTAGGCGATCCAAAGAATAGGATTAAACCAATACACAGTTAAAAGTAGAAAACCAAGAGGTTTCCACCAATGGTCGTGTCTTTTAAGGTGAGCCTTTTCGTGTGCGATGACGTATTCAATATCCTGCTCGTTCATATTAGAAGGCAGGTAAATACGAGGGCGTATTACTCCAAGAATAAAAGGTGTGTCAATATGGTCGCACAACCAAATATTCTCTTGATACGGTACGGCTTCTCTTACTTTGCGATGAATACGGAAATATGAAATAACCGTATACAAAACCATTGCTACTATGCCGACAATCCAAACAACAGAAGCAACAAAGGCGATTATCTGCATTGGATTAACACTTGCTCCTACTTCAGGTGCTAAATTCTCTGAAATGATTGGGTTCACGGTAGAGTTGAAAATCGGTACTCCACTATGAATAGCCGGAGCTTCAGAATAAATAATATCTTGCGGTACTGTTTCAGCACTTGGAATTAGGCTCAATATGCTTTCAAAAGAGAAGGGGCAGATAAGTCGCACTCCAACCAACGCCCACATAAACACTGAGATAGCTTTGGGGGCTTTCTTCAGGATCAAGCGAAGTATAACTATCGCAAGTACAAGCCAACTTGCGGTTATACTCATATTTAATATTTTAAGGAATATAGCTTCCATCATCATTCCTCCTCGTATTCAGCTACCATCTTTTTCAGATGTGCTACTTCTTCGGGAGTCAAATTCTTTCGTGCAGTAAAAGCAGTTAAGAAAGCAGGCAGCGAGCCTGAGAAGGTTTCTGCAACAAACTTTTCACTTTGAACAGAATAAAACTCTTGCTTTGAGATCAGGGAAGTAACTGTACCCTTATTGTTCTGAAAAATACCCTTGTCGCAAAGTCTTTTCAAAACGGTGTAGGTGGTCGATTTCTTCCATTTAAGCAGTTCCTCACTTCTTTTGGAAAGCTCGGTAGAAGAAATAGGTTCATTCTCCCAAATAATATCGGCAAATCGGGACTCAATCGCTCCCATCTGATAATCGTTCATAATGCACCTCCGGTTGTTTTACATCTTGTAGACCTCTTTTATTCTACACTATGTAGACCTGTCTTGTCAATAGTTTTTGCAAAAAGTTCAAAATGAAAAATAAAAGTGTCCCAAAAATCATACGACTTTTGGGACACTACAATTATTTGGTTTGCAATTCATAATCAAAAAACTTATATTTTGAAGAAGCCCAATTCAGAATATCCGAATAATCAACTCCTTCTTCTGCTTCGTAAGTAATTCCGTTGATGGATAAGTTCTTTTCACCAAAAAGAATAATACATTTGTCCCCGTCTGTTATATGTGTTTCGGGATCAAATACAATTCTATAAATCCATTCACCGTAAAATGTGTCTTGTGTCGGACAAATTCTCAAACTGTCAAACGTATCAAGTGTGTCAATCTCACTTGTAATCAGTTTATATCCCAAATCCTCTCTAAATTCAAATGTTGCAACCGTGCAATTTGATATAGCTTTTACGCTGTTTTCAGAAATCACATTCGGCAACATATCCATTTTTCTTTTCCAAAGCTTATCAGCCGTCTGAAAATTCAGAGGAAAAAGATAAATCTCGGTGTCATCGTATACCTCTCCATTATCATATAGATGATTCCATTTCACAATTTTATAAGTAAGTGCCACATATTCTCTCGTTCCGCCATCTCTTGCCGAACTTATTGGAATAGGGATAGTGAGAATGAGTAGAACTATTATAGCTAATATAATCCAATTTTTCTTTTTCATAAAAAGATTTCCCCCTACAAACCATAATGTATCACAAACCTATTTTCATTGTTAAAATTGGAATTATTGTTACTTTGCCTTAAACTCGATCCACTCGTTATCAATAAATACAACTACTCGATTACCTTCAATAACGGCATAAGGGGTTCCCAAATCTCGGTTGAAATTTGCCTCGCCATCTTTTTGCGGGATGCCATTTTCTGCATATGAGGTGGTGTACTGAATAACACTCTCATCTACTTCAACGGGTATAGCGTTATCGGTAGAATAATAATTAGTTCCATTTACCATTATTGTGGCAGGATAATCACCCTCATTTGATTTCCCACACCCTACCAAAGCAAGTACAAAGACCAATGCTAAAAGTAATGCTATTAACTTTTTCATATATTAAACCTCCTGTTTTCATTGGAATTTATTATTTATTTTCAAGAAAACCCCAAATGCTTAAGCCGATTCCCAAAAATCACACGATTTTTGGGACACCAATCAGTTTACTTATTCACGATCACATCAATAAGTCTATAGAAGTTTGTCAAAGTAGTGTTTTCTGCTTTAACACGGTAATTAACTCCGTTTAATTCAAAATCAGCAACAATTAAAGTTTGATTTTCGGTTGTGTTTTCACCACCTGTAGTTCCGGCAAACAACACCTCGATGCTTCCTTTTACTGTGCCTACATTAGTTTTCTTGTTTTCCTCAAGAGAATAGATGCAGTCATAAGGTACAGACAGTTTACTTGCTGCAACGGTATATTCACTTCCCGCATACTTATAACTAAAACCTATTAAATCTCTTACTAACGTACCATCATTACGATAAGTGACCGTGTGATTTTGCTCGCCAATGCACTCAAACTCACTGCCGAGGTTGCTTAAGTCGATACCTAAATACTGTGTAACTTTTTCGTTGTTCCAATCTTCGGTATAATGCTTGGCAGGATCAAGATATAACGGAGCTGCATTTGCTATTCCATCAATCTGATTTAAATAGAGTAGGAATTTATCGGTGTTAGTCGGTTGCGATGTTTCGTTACCGTTGGGATTAGTCGTATTTTGCGAACCATCATTACCGTTTGACACAGTTGTATTCTGCTGAGATTGGTTTTGTTTATCTTCATTTCCATTGTCGGTCGATTGCAAACTTGAATCACCAAGTTCTCCGATATTGGAGTTGTCTAACACAGCAGGTGGCATAGGCTTAAACAAATCGCTTTGCCAAACTCCTATGCCTAACAATGCGACAAGGCAAAAACAACATAGTGAGGTTACGGTTCTCGTTATAATTTTTCTTTTGTGCTTTTTCTCAACTTCGTATTCGTTAATACGCTCAAAAACAGAATTGATAGTTTCATCATAGTTCTTCATACACAAAGCCCTCCATTTCTAATTGCGATTTAAGTGATTTACGGGCACGATAAACAAGGGTTTCAACGTTATGAACAGATTTCTTCATCACCGTAGCAACTTCTTTGTTGCTGAAGTTCTCAAAATATATAAGCCAAAGAACCTGATGGTATTCCGGCTTCAATTTTTTTAATGCCCTATGTACCATTATTTTCTGTTCTTCTTTAATAAAAACTATTTCGAGATTTTCTTCTTCGTTGATAAGATCCGGACAATCATCAACAGAGATTTCTGAAAGTCTTGCTCTCCGTTTAAGGTAATTGAGTGCTATATTCCGTCCGATGGTATAAAGCCACGTTTTGAACAAACCGATACCTTTATCTTTGGGTTTCTTAGTTCCCAACAAAACAAAGGTATCCTCAGCCAATTCCTCAGCTACTTGGATGTTATTAACAAAGCCGTTCAAATAGAAAATCAGTCCATCACGATAGTCCCTTATGATCTCTGCTAATCCGCTTTCATCACCTTCGTCACGGAAACGGCGGTAGCTACTTGCACCGTTATCCATAGACTTACTCCTTTCCGAAAGGTTTTTCTTGCCCCTTTCACTTATTACACAATCAAACAATGGTAAACCTCACACTTATTTTGAAAAAAATTAAGAAAGCCACTTCTTTTAGGAGCAGCTTCCCTAATTATGCTTACTTATGCTATTCTTTTCAATAGCCTATTTATTCCTTGCTTTAATAAGTGCAACAACATTCAAAATAATGGTCGTAACACACAACACAACAGAGGCAATCAACACAGCTCTGATTGTATCCTCGATAGCTGCATAATCTCCGAGATTTACTCTGCGACTTATCTCAAACAACTGAGCCACAAGAGAAAACACACAAAGAATAAAACTTAGAATGGTGCTTTTATGAGAGTAGGCAGGCTTTACTATTGCGATAGCAGCTACAGCCCAAGCACCTATACCTAAAACAAGGCTTATAATATTCAGCATATACTCACGTTCCTTCATCAAATTAACTTTGAGCTTTACTTCGTCTTGAACTCAATCCACTCGTTGTCTATAAACACAACTACCCGATTACCTTCAACAACGGCATAGGGGGTCCCTAAATCTCTGTTGAAGTTTGCCTCGCCATCTTTTTGTGGGATGCCGTTTTCTGCATATGAGGTGGTGTACTGAATAACACTCTCATCTACTTCAACGGGTATAGCGTTATCGGTAGAATAATAATTAGTTCCATTTACCATTATTGTGGCAGGATAATCACCCTCATTTGATTTCCCGCACCCCACCAAAGCAAGTACAAAGACCAATGCTAAAAGTAATGCTATTAACTTTTTCATATATTAAACCTCCTGTTTTCATTGGAATTTATTATTTATTTTCAAGAAAACCCCAAACGCTTAAGCCGATTCCCAAAAATGGAATTAGAACATAAATTAACTGAGCAAAATCGTTGCGTAAGAAAGCGACGTTACCAATTTCAGCTAAGACACATAAAGCAATTCCAAAAAGAATTACCGATATTCCTAATAATACTTTTTTCATACATAGCACTCCTTTATTTCATTGCAATACATATTGTTTCATTACTGCTGAAACAAGTAAAGTGACATTGAAACAATATGTGTTCCAACAAATTCACTCTATTACATTCTACACTATGTAGACCTGTTTTGTCAAGTTTACGTCAGAAATGCACTCAAAGGCACCGCAACTGCGATGCCTTTGGATAACAGTATTATCTTTTTTTATAGAAGATCCTTCCGATACCGTTACCTGCAAGAGCAATTACCGCATAAGCAATAATATAAACCCACGCCGAAGCATTATAGAAAATAAAGATTGTAGGTGCAAATAAGACAGTTGCTACAATCGGGAGCAGGAAATCAAACCCTTGACGCACCCCATAAATAACGGCGCAAATAAAGGTAATAAGCGGTATTACCATTAACATCATCAACATACCCATTCCGGTATCCTTAATCAACAAGGGTAATACATAGAAATTCAACACTAATGCAATCGCATAAGGTATCAACGCTAATAATTTCTTTTTCATACTCAGTCCTCCAATTCAAACAGTTCTTCAACCGTTGTATTTAATTGACGTGCCATTTTCATTGCAAGTTCAAGGGTTGGATTATACTTATTATTTTCTATTGCTATGATGGTCTGACGAGAAACACCCAATGCTTCTGCAAGATCTTCCTGTCGGTAGCCACCTGCTTTGCGAAGCTCCTTAATCTTGTTTATCATAATTTCACACCCATAATGATAATTGCTGAGCCGATAGTTACAATTACTCCAACTACAACACATACCCAAATTATGATCTTCAATAATGGGGATGTTTCAAACGAGTCCTCGTCATCCTTAACCGCATTACGTGTCATAATAAGTTGTGAAAGTGCTTGAACGCTTGATGCTGCAACAAGAAGAAAACAAGGTATAAGGTTCAGTGGAGTGTGAAAAGCATAAACCTTATATGATTCATATAAAGTCCAAGCAAATAAAGCGACTAAGAGAAAACCCAAAGCATTCCTTTGTGCTTTGAAAGCAATTTGCTGTTCCATTTCATCCATCTTACGAAAGCCGAGTTTCTTAAAAAAGTTTTTCATAAATATCACCTCGCAGAAAATGTAAAGACCTTTTTACATTTTCATTATACGCATAACAAAGCAAAATGTCAAGAGTTCTTGACATTTTGAAATGTGATATTTCTGAAAACAAAAAAAGAAGCCGCCCACAAGGGGCGACTTCTCGTGTTTAGTATTGCGGAACTCCATAGCCAAGTATCTCATAGTGACCGACAGAATATTGATTTATTCTTACGCTATCTCCTGAGTTGCCTTCGACCGTGTAAACGATACCGTTCTCTACTTTCTGAACGATACCCGTATGGTCGGATAGACCGTCTTGCGGTCCTGACGAGCCATCGGGAGAGTCCCAATCAAAGAAGATAATCATTCCGGCGACAGGCTCGGCAGAGCCATCTACCCATTGACCTCTATCTTTGAACCATTGCACACCGTTGACACAGCCTGCATATTTCGGGATAACACCCGTGTCAATATATCCGCACTCATTGGCACACCAAGATACGAAGCAGGCACACCATTCAACCCTTGAGCCGAAGCCGTACCAACTCCAATAAGGATCTCCGCCAACGTTACCTATCTGCGTAAGAGCTACCATTACAATTTGGTCATCAGAATAGTTGATACCATACAGAGCCGCCGCCCATAGCGAATTGTTTTCGGGTTTTAGCAGTTCTGTCAGGTAGTCTTTCTGTTCCTGATTAAAACCATATTGCGAAGCCATTTCATCAACCGTCTTGTGAGCAACCGTGATATACAGATAGGTTCTCGTTACAGTCGTTTCTGTCTGCACGATATTTCCGTTCCCATCATCGGTTTCGGTT
>JAZURO010000182.1:0-13683 GCA_045606265.1 Eubacteriales bacterium | reverse complement strand
CTACGATCCGACTTCGATTCAGGAACAACAGGAGCATTCCAAGTTTCATTCAGCAAGCACAGCCCGTCACTGTCAGTGATTTCACACTGCACATAGTCTGTGGCCACATCATGACCATATGCATAGGCTCCCAGATACGCATGATAACCCTGTTTAGCATCTTCATATGAATCCTTAATTACAATACCCTTGTCCCATGCTCCGTTAGTGTGCTTGATCTGATGAAGAAACCATTTCATGATATGTCAATCCTTTCTTTATATAAATGTGATTAAACCCATATTTGGTAATTCATTTTTAGCTTACTGGATGCAGTTCGTAACCGGGCGGACAAAAACAAAAATATCTTCTATTCGAGTCTAATCCGAACGTAATATTTCTACCGCTTACACTTAAAGCTGTGTGTGTTTCGTCTGTTAATGGTGTTTTTGTAAGGTTCGACGATGGAGTTTCTTCACTTATTAACCATGCATCCTGATATGAAATAATCATTATTGACCCCGGCAGATCTGGACCGGTTAACACTAATTCATAAGTAGTATTACCACCAATACCATACACATTTAATTTCTGATCGATTAACAGACTAATAGCAGAATCATTCTGAGCCATCAATGCACCCAACCCACCGGCCACAGGGGACAGATCAGAAGCAGTCCAGACACTTCCTGCGGATTTAGCATTAACGGCCTTATACAAGCCATCTGACCGGCCAGAAATCCCGGAAAGAATCAGATATACATACTGCCCGGCAGAAACACCTTCAGCGCATGTATTATAGCGTATAACATGCCCTATGGCTTTTTCCAATGGTGTGATAACATCTTCAATGGTATATGTACCATCAATATTGTATAGAATATTATCACCGGCAAGAATAACGTCACCCGTTCTTCCGTTTACAGAAGTAACCGGAACAGCAATAATTACGTCCCCTGTTTCACCGTTTACAGATGTTACGGGGAAGGGAGGAAGATTACCAGAAGTATATACTTCCTGAATGGTAAAATCTTCATCATCTACATTCTTTGTTATGTAGTAAAACTTTTCACCGGTAAACTGCAATCCAGCCTGTTTTTCTGCAATTCTGCGATATACTGACCAATCAGGATCAAAAGCCCTGTCCGGGAAAACAACATTTTTATCAGTGTAAAGAGTGACCACGCCAGACATGCCGTTAACTGATATGACAGTACCATTTTTTACAAGCTGGCTGATTTGTTCAATCAGCCAATCAAGATTGAGTTCATGCAGATTACTATAGGGAAACTGTGGAAATAAAGCCATTTGACAAGCCTCCTTTTGATTTATATTATAGTAGATTCTACCATACAAGCAAGCAGAAACGTTCCTTAAAACTTTCAATGATATAATTCATGATATTCAGTTTTGCGGATATTTCAAGTTCCTGCTCTGCCATCTGCTGAGAAGTGGTCACGCCAATATTGCCGGAGATATTTGACGTTCTTTCAATCTTTGTATTATCAGTTACAATTTTACCATGCATAAGGGTTGTGCTGTTATTGAGATTATGCATGACAGTAGACCCAAGGTTTTTAGTGACCGTATCATTAAAGGTCTGTGTTTCCGTTTCGTCTATGGTATGGCTTGTTGTATCATCAAAAGTCTGCGTGTCGGATTCATCAATACCATGCGCGACTGTATCATTAAAGGTCTGTGTTTCCGTTTCATTAATGGTAGTACCATGCCCATCATTAAAGGTCTGTGTTTCCGTTTCATCAATGGTATGTGCTACAGTATCATTAAAGGTCTGTGTTTGCGTACTGCCAAGGGTATGCTGTACAGTATCATTAAATGTCTGTGTATCGGAAGAATTTTTATTGTGTGTGATGGTTTCCCCGTGAAGTATTGTTTTCCGTTCTGTATCTTTGAAAGTGCCAGAGTCAAAGGCTGTTTTTGCTACGGTTTCAGTGTCAGTTCCGGTATGCACATCAGAATCATTTCCAGTTGTTGCATCCGTAATAGTTCCGGTATGTTTATCTGTATCACTGCCGGACCCAGCATTTGCCACAGTGCCGGTATGTGCATCTGAATTATCCCCGTCTTTATCTGTGGCAATCGTTCCGGTATGCGTGTCGGTATCACTGCCAGAACCGGCATTAGCAATAGTTCCGGTATGGGCGTCTGAATTATCCCCATCTTTAACGGTTGTGATCGTCCCGGTATGTGTTTCAGCATTATCCCCGTCTTTATCTGTGGCAACGGTTCCGGTATGCCGGTCTGTGTTTGTTCCTTCCCGATCTGTGGTTATAGTTCCGCTGTGACCGTCAGCGTTATTCCCTTCCCGGTCAAGGCCAATAGTGCCGGTATGCACTTCCGAATCAGCACCGGATGAAACGTCAGAAGTATAACCGTTATTGTTCTGTGTATCCTGTCCGCTATTTGTTACAGCACCGGAATGTTGATCTGTGGTAACTTCTGAGCGGTTATAGTTTTCCAAGGGATTATACTGCATCGTGGCAACCCGATAGCGCCGATCCCATGTAAACTTTTCTTTTGCGGACCAAGCATCTATGGCAAATTTCATATAATTCCAATCAGGGTAAAGCACTTCCAGGGGTGAACATTCAATGACCAAGTTCTGGATGGTCAGCACTTTATCATTCAAAGAAAAGCCATCTGGGAAAGACATATCATCAAACAGCCGGTTATCCCAGTTCATAAGACCGGCAACCGATAAACTTGCTCCCATGCCCATTAAACAGCACCTTCTTCCTTATCTGTCCAATTATCTTGTATATCTGTTTTCGGATCAACACGCCAATCAACGGATATATTCAGATTATAAAACTCGTTTGCTTTATCTACACCCTTCCGGATGGATTCAAGCCACAATTCACACCGGGTTGCTGTTTCAACATTGTTAGCGTTTACTTCATCCGTTACAAGACGTTCTTTTTTATCTGTGTTTGCATTAGGAATGCCAATATCAGTATCAAACATGGCTTCAATCTTCCGCATATCAGACAAAACGTCAGAAGCAATATAATTCTGTTTCATGTTCTGGACGAATGGAAACCATGCAGGCTTTCCGTCCTGATCGAACAGTTTCTTTCCGACAACAACAGCAGGATCACCGGAATTGATTTTATCAAACATCTTTTTATAGGATTCTGCAAGCGCTTTATCATCTGCCGGGAATACGACACCGGTTTTCACGTTTACCATGTTCATGCCCAGCGCTTCAGCAGATAAAGCAAGCTGATCTGCATAGTATGACACAATATCCATGATAGAGGAATAATCCGGTTGCAGTTTGATAATAGCGCAATCACGGTTAATATATGCCGTGATAGATTCCTTAATCAAAGGGTTAGTTATAATAATATAGGAAGGTCTGTAATACAGATTATAACCGCCCAGAGCGCCACCCTGACAGATCACACCGAAGGACCGAGTATTAAGCACAGCAATATAACCCATGCCATAAAGCGTGTACTTGAAATAATCTTCATCCCAATCCTCAGGAAGATTCCATTTAAAAACGGAAATAGCTTTTTGCAGAAGATACTTCTGAAAATACCTTCTAAGCCGGGTATTATTTACATGAACAGTAGACGGGGAAAAACTTGCATTAAACAGATTTTCTTCATAACTCGAATATGGGGGAACATTAGGAATAATAGACATTTTGCATCACCTCAATTAATAATATATCATACGTTTCCTGCTTCTTCCAACCGGTATTTTTTTATTTGTTAATAAATAAATGGGTGGCGCTTGAAAAGGGTGGTTTGTAAAATAATCATACCAAAATCTTGCATTTGCTTCTCTTTCTTCATAACCTCCAGAAACTTCATAGCAACTGTTCCAAACATCTGCTAATTGTTCTGGAGATAATGTACTGATTACATAATTTGACCACTCCCAAGCAACACCCCATAAAGTGGCGGTCTGCCACTGTAAATCGTTAGTTTTTTCATAAAATATACGTTGTATTTGTGCATCCCCATCATACCACACCCAACCGTTATTTTCACAATAGCCAACTAACTTCTGCCGGGTAATACCTTTACCATCCCACTGCACCAAACCAATACCATAACCACCCGATCCGGGTTGGCCGGTATAATATTCCTTATAATGATTTTGCATGACAGAATTTGGAACATCTGACAAATTAACGGCACTGTTCGGTAAGCGCCATCTGTTTGTTTGTTCAATCAACGCAGGATCAAGAGAAGACTCATGTTGCATATTACCAAGGGTTGCGCTGATTGCGTTTAATGTCCAACCATCATTTAAAAGCGATCTATAGATTTTATATGCGTTATGTATCTGCTCCGCACTGGCCGGTTGTGTTGTGGTAATAGTCCACGGTCCAATACGGCCATCTGTCCGAACATACCAATCATTATATAATTCAATATTCATTCGTAATAAAACCCCTGAACTAAATAGTTGTTTATCTCTATTCTTTCACTGTCAAAGCAGGATCCGTCATAGTGTCCATCTGCACACTGGATAAAACCGGACAAACTGCTGATAGTTCTAACGGCCATCAATGGTGATCCCTCATGCGTCACATCCCTGTCAGCCTGATTATAAAATTCGCAGATAATACTTGCAACATTTATATCCCATGCTTCAAGGAAAGAACCGTTATAACCAACAGAAACGGCCCTGCCGTTATACAGATCACCAACAGCACCAAGAACACCAGAAGCAGAACCGATAAAATCACCGGTTAAAGCAGAAATAGCAGAATGCACCAAACCGCTAACACCATTTGTTATATCGGTCTGAACCTGTGATAACTGAATAGGAACGCCAACCATTGCAGTACGTTCATTAAACAAGCATCTGCTCCCATACGCAACAGAAGATGAACCGCTTTGAATTGATAACCGGAGAACCGCCTGACCGGTAATATAGTCAAGCAAACATTGCATATTAAGATATGAGCCCTTAGTTCTTACTACTGAATCAATAGGAATAACCCCAAAAGGCGGATAAAACAAAGTATATTTACTGAACGGGGAAAAATTCATATAATTGCCCCGGCTTGCCTGCGGATGATCTGGTAATAATTTGATTGTATCGCCAACTCCAACATTCATACCGGTACAAATTCTTGCGCTAACCCCGGTATCAAAATAACCGCATACAACAGAGGAAGTTGTAGAAGAACCGATTATAGAAGCACTAACCGGCACCCATATGCATGAAACAATATACTGCATCGGATTCATAATAGCCTTATATAATCCGGGTTCAATAGAAGATACACCGGAGTTATTATAGATATTATCCGAATACAGGAATTGCAACAGACTATTTAATTGTGCTTCTGTCATAGCATAATAGGAAACTGCGCCAACCCGATTACCGGAAGTCATACAATTGACAGCACCAACAACAAAGCATCCGTTATTCATATCAATAATAGTTCCGACAGGAACTACAGAAATACTACCTTCAGCTTTTATCGGATATTTACCATCAATCACATTACCATCATATGCGCTTGCCGATCTGACAATATATTCAGACATATTCCCAATTGAACCACGATATGTAGCAAGAACGTCAGTAATTAATGACGCTTCCCATCTTCCATTTAACCACTGCCAGTCTGTTATAAAATAGTACCGGCTCCACTGAATAATATGTGCATATGTGAAAGTAGCCGGATCAAAAGGAACCGGCATCCCGGAAGAAGCCGGATCAAAAATCAAAACCGGATTCATAACAGATGTTTCTTCCTTCAGATCAACAGTGAAGTTTGTTCCATCTGCCGGATTAGGTCTGGCTGTGCTGTTTTTCTTTTTAGAGAAAGCGAATAATGAAACAATCATATTTTTCACCTCATAAGAAAAGGGAGAGGGAAGAACCCTCTCCCCGGATCAGGGATGGTATATCTACAGGCAGGAATGGAGGCCCATAGATCAATCAAGAAGCAGGACACAGCCTTTTTCGGTATTGTCCATGAAAACCCTCTGCCGGGCATGAACCCACAGATTACGATACAGGCCGGATGCATTAACCGGAGTGCTAATCATGCGCTGATCGAGCAGAGTCATACCGGCAAAATCCCGGTCAAAGATCACCCCGAAAATTCCGGCCTGCGTTGTGGGAGCATCCACAGTCACAATCACACCGCTATTATCCGTATAAACAGGGTTAACACTGATGCTGTCCGGTGTGTTAATGCTCTGCCAGAAGTTGACCGTTTCAACATCTGAATACCGCAGGAAGTTATCATGGAAAGTATCTGCCAGAACCCGAGCATCAATATCGTGCCGAGCCGGAGCATACAGGTATACCCGCTGCATCTGGTAAGGAGTATGACGGAGAACCGGCTTTCCTGTAATAACCGTCTGGAATTTGGTGGACATTTCGGTAAACAGATCAGTGATCTGCGCAACACGGCTATATACCCACTTCATAAAAGGAGCAAAGTTATCTGGCTGATAGACAGTTGTTGCGGTCAGACTTAAACCGGTCAGCGTGTTGTATTCGGTCAGCAGATGCACAACACGATCGGCCTGATTTTCATCAATGATAGCGCCAATCATATTTGCCAGAAGGCCACGCTTGATATTTTCATTAGATAATTCAAGCCGGTTCGACAGGTTCGTCATAACCATGCTCAGGAAACTACCAAGCTGATCTGGACCTGTGAAAGCTGTTTCAAGCTGTTCCTCAGTAATAGTGATATGGTCACTATAAACACTCTGCCCATAGAAATTAGTCTGAAGAACATTCGCTTTCTTAATCTTCCACTGATCTACACTAAGACCGTCACCGGTGGGCGGATTCTGGCTTGCGTCATAGGTCACTGGATACTTGAAAGCCGGATCATCTTCCCAATCACTGTCAGCAATAGACAGTTTCCGCATGACGTTACCCCACCGGAAAGAATCCATCATAAGACCATCCAGTTTAGCGGAATAGGGACGTACAGCAAAAATCGTCCGGCCAAGGATATTGCTGATTGCATTCATCACAGCATCCCGATCAGCACGCAAGGCAATCTGCGCCACAGAAACAAAGTCCCTTGTATCTGTGGGAGTCAGTACCGTCTGACCGGTTGCCTGCTTCACAATGGAAGTCAACACGGTTGAAATCTGCTCAAAGGTCATAGTGTTTACACTCATTTTTTCTGTTCCTCCTCTTTAAATTTAGGTCTGATTATCTCAGACAAGGAATCAACGGCTTTATCTTCAAGTGTTTTATCATCTGCCATCTGGAAAGATGCACTCTGAAGATTGTTTTTCTGCATGGAAGAAATAAACTTCTTAATTTCTTCCTGCATCCCGGAAACGGTTTTCTTTAATTCCGAAACCTCAGGATTTTCAGCCGGTTTCTGTTCTTCAGCCGGTTTCTTTTCTTCAGCCGGTTTCTGTTCTTCCGGTTTCTGTTCTTCAGCCGGTTTCTTTTCTTCTACAGCCGGTTTCTGTTCCGTTGTGGCAACTTCACCGGTAGAAGATAGTTGCAGAATTTCCTGATTACTGAAACCCATTTCCTTTAGTTCCCTGATCTCTTCAATTTTCATTTCAGCCATTCCCCGATCATATTATTTATTTCAGTTAACATTGAATGCGCTTTTGCAAGCTGTTCTCTGTCAACCTCTACTTTAATAATAGTATATTCTTCATCAAAGTCAAGCATCATAGGCAATCCAATTTTTTGAAAACCCTTTAATGATCTGGTGCCGACTCCATCCCGGATAACCTCGCCAGATGCATTTTTAATTTTAGTAGAATCCCTAACCTTATCATCACCGATATATACCCCAATATGGGAATAGTTGCCCAAACCGTCAAAATAACCACGCTTTTTCTCATTTCCTGTGGTATCCCACATAAAGGCCCAAGCGCCAACCGGAATATCACCGAACCTCTCCCGGCATTCTGCAATCGTCCCCACCCATGAAACGGCATGCCTGGCCATATCATTAGAACCCTTCCAATTGTATACCTTGCCGGAAGGATCACGGACTCCCAGATCACGCAAGACTAACTCACAAAACGCCTGACAATCATATTGTTCATATTTCAGTTTGTCATACTTTGATAATTTGGCCTGATCTGCGTACTCTTTACCGGTTTTCATTTGCTTTCACCATCCAATTTATCAATCAGTTTTTGCATAACTAATGTATTATTGTTAATCGCTTCTGTGGTTTTTCTGGCTTCATCTGCAATAGAAGCGTTAAAAGTAAGCTTCAGTTCGTTAATCGTTACGGTAAGTTTTTCTGATTCTTCCCTATGGCTTTTCTGCTCCTGATGCAGAAGGATGAACATAGCAACCGCACAAGCAATAGGAAATCCAACCGTTTGAACAATAGTAACAAAATCCTGCATATTAACCCACCCTTTCAAAATAATAAAGATGGTTTTCCATCCTCATGGTAGCGCCCTACCGTCCCCCGGCTTCTGGCCGTTGCGTTGGGGAGATGAAAAACCATCCCTATTGATTATTCTATTGATTTACCGGCTGTATGTCAATCTTCTTCAACAAGATCAAAATTAACATACCGGTTGCCCTTCTTGCTCATGTTAATGATAATCTTGATCTGCGGTTTTTCTTCATCCGGCAGACTTCCAAAGGATTCATCGTACTTCAGGAATTTTTCAATGAAAGCCTGAACCTCCGTCTTGTACATGGTCTTATCAAGACCGTTATAGATCACAAGCACTGTGTGCTGTTTTCCGTCTGCATCCTCGTAATTGTGAGTATGGAATGCAACCGGATGAATAATCAAACCCTCGCAATCCTTCAGATTTTCATGCTTGTCATTCATGGCTTTAAATTTCTGCATCGCTGAAAGTTCCATTTTTAATACCATCCTTTTCAATTTATTTTGATTCGGTTAGGCGCAACCGATCAATTCATATTATACAGATTTATGCCGTTTATGTCAAATTAAATAATTCACGGAATATTAACTCACATTCATAATTTTCAAAATAAACAATCTTGTTTATCATATAATACAACCGCAGATTGTAAAAATCCTGTTGAAACATCTTCAGGCCAATCCCATACGGTTCATAATACGGCTGATCCTTTGTAGTGAATGATACATAATACTTCCGTTCTGTTTTATGCCGGTATATACCTATCTCACCAATTGATACCAGATGTGTAAACTCTATCAAAGGCATGGAACGAATATTTGTTGCATCTGTCCGGAAAGCGTTATCAAGCGCCATACTGACAAAATCTTTAGATGCATTTTTATATAATCCGGTTTCAGCTTTCTTCCTGCTAATAGGAGAATCCAGCAACAAGATCATCATTCTTGTACCGTCCCCAGATCGCCATACCATCTGACCCCCGTTTATCATTTTTAATGCCGTTTTCATAAATCCCCACCCGGAAAAATAAGGATTCGTCAGCCGGTTAGCGTTGCCAAGCAAAACAGCCTGCACAGGCTTATCTCCCGACAACTCCCGGTTCCGGTTCACAGTTTCATAAAAATTCAAGAAAGCATTAAATTCTTTCGGTATGGGACGTTCCCCCTCAGATGCTATTGCTTCATCGAAAACAATAATATCATAATCGGAAAAATCTATACCCCGAACATTAGCAACCGTTGACAAGGCAACCCCGACAGCAACTAATTCCTCCCCATCCCGGAAAAGAATGTTACCCCCGGCTGATTTTGGTAGAATGTTCCGGCCAGTGTCAGTGTTGATTTTCTTGAAAGGGTTGCCGTCTGTTCTGGCGCACTGGTCAAGCTGTGATTTTAAGCGCCTGAGATAGATAAACTTTTTACCATGCTCTAAGCACCATTTGAACAGGCCATAGGTTTTACCTACACCGCGAGCGCCTGTCACGGAATAAAAAGAAGCGCCCTGATTCATTATATAATCCCAATTTACCCATCCGTTCTTATCGTAGATTTTTGCCATCCTGATTACTCCCTTTCAGATTTATACTCACCGTATAATTTAATCTCATTCAGTAATAAAGCGTAATCTTTTGCGTATGTCATAGTATAGGTTGTCGGAATAATGGCAACATTTTTAGTTATGGTCAAACTCTTTCCGGTTTCTGGATCTGTATAAACAAAATTATCATTATCATTATAAACCGCCATTGTTCCACCGGCTTTATCCCATGTCATACCAACTTTGAAATTTTCAAGCTTCTTTAATTCTTCAACTGCAAAATATTCACCGCTTTCCTCGTTCCTCTGTTTCGTAACACCTGAAACGGTAACACCCAGATGACCACCCTTTTCATATGCGTATCTTTTAGCGCCCTGTGTAATAAACCGATCATAATATGCATCTTGTTCAAACAATCCAATATAGTGCCTGTGACCGTTCATATCATCCGCATATGCTCTGCGCTGTATAGCTTTAGCTTGTAATTTTTCATTCAAATTTAAAATAGGAGCCTGACCTTTTGTCTTTACACTGTCAGTATCACAATAGATGATTTTATCACCGCATAAATCAATCGCAGATTGTAATTGATAACGTGATAACGCAGTTGTATAAACACCCCATTGATATGGAAAAGGCGCTGATCTGAGCGCTTTTTGCTTCTCTTCTTCCGTCATAGTATCATATGACGATCTGGTATAGTTTCCATCATTATATAATATTTCTTGATGTATAGGGTCTGTGGCTGACATGCCGTTAATAAACGGCATTCAGCATATTTTTACTTTTGACATACATATACTGGCCGTTATCGCTATCATCCCCTTTCAATGCAGTTTTTTTATTGAAATATCCTTGTATCACAGCACGGTATTCCTCTGGTAAAAAGTCTTTTTGTGCTACCATGCAATCCATTATTTGCACTTCATCAAAAGTATATTGTCTAAGTACAATCTCTAAATCAAGTTCTGTCAAAGCAATTTCAACATAATCACATTCAAGGATCCGGCCATTATCTAATTTCCAATTAAGCGCATCACACCGGCCCAGGCTGATATATGGTATAGGGGTCTTTTTATTCTTTAAGCGCAAACCCTTAAATTGATACAATCCAACAACAGCATAACCTAAACCGATAAACTTAAAAACACGGTCAAGGGTGAGTCGTTCATCTAACCATCTAAACGGCTTCATAGGGAAGCGCTGTGTTAATTGCTGTGTAGGATAACAAGAAACAATATCATAACTATAAACATCTTTTATAATCTTACCGGCATATGCCCGGTTTGCATGTGTATTGCCACCCCGAAAAGCTTTACGCAATAAACGGTATTGTCGCTCGTCCGGTTTCATTTCATTTATATCATAAAACCGATCCTTTAGCGATTCCTTGCAATCCCTTCTCACATATCCAGTGGAAGTAATAGGAACCGTTGCTAAATTATCACCATTCATCTGCACCCTCTTTTTCATCGCCAGAACTAAAGATTGTACGTCTGTTATACAATATTCAATTTCATAATCCGTTAATTTTGTCCAAGGAAAGCGCACTTTGCTATAATCAAACTTCTGACCGGATAATTTAACCGGAACACCCATCTGTTTAGTTAGCGCAGATAATGAAAGATTCGTCTGTATATATGAACATCTAAATTCAAAATGTTGGAACATCCGGCAATATATCGGTTTCCTGATGTCCCGGAAAAATACATCATCATTTTCAAATTTATATATGCCAGACAGAAAAGAAAATTCATATGACAGGTTATGCACCCATATTATCAATTTAGGTTCTTCCACTGTGTTATAATGCTTCTTCAGCTTAAAAAGAACCATAGACAAACAGTGCAAAAATGCCATAAATTCTGACCATGTTCTACCAATCACAGTATACTCTTCTATCTGGAATTGCCATATATACATAAAAGAATGAACATCAAACAAAGACCTATCATCATTCAACCAGACTGTGCTCGTTTCAATATCAAACGCACAATAAGCGTCTATGATTCTTTTTTTGTCTTTGCTCATGTTCCGTTTAGGTTTAGGAACCAAACCGAAACTTTTGATATATTCATACCAATCAAAGTCTGTCCAATCAACTACCATCCCGACCATTCCTTAACCAATGAATTTATCCCAAAGAGAAATAGCATGCTCCGCAGTTAATCCTTCCATGCTATCCGCTCTGGACCTTAACCCGGCTTGATCTGCTTCAAACTTCTGAAAATCCCCCAATATTTGATCTGGTTTATATCCCTTCTGTAACATCCTCTGGTAATCATCAACGAAAATATCGAACACATACTTTTTAGCACTGTTCCCCTGTGCGAACCGGTAATCCATATATGCGAAAAAGGCCGGAAGTTTAGATGGGGGAATATCAACACCCATCGTCCGCAACCCTTTTAGATAACCCTGATATTTATTAGGATGCTCAGGCCGTTCCTGTTCTCTTGCTACCCTTCTCCGTCTATATTGCCTTTCATACTCCCTACGTCGGGCTTTTTTCTCTTCCTCTGTATATTTAGGCCGTTTTGCTTTCTTCTCTTCCCTGAGCAGATCAGTTCTGTAAATATAATTCTGAAGTTGGCCCATCTGATGCGCTAACTCTATAGCAATCGCCATGTCACCGGTTCCGGCCTGCTTAATCTGTTTTACCGTTGGCGGAAGAGCATTTACCCCTCTGCGCTTAAGACGTTTGACTACAATATCACGGAGCCGGGTATATTCACTAAATTGACTCATATATCATCCATCCTTTCTAAATGTCAGATAAACACAAACCAATAAAAGAATAACAATGCCAATAATCATACCAGTTTCAGTATTCATACTTTCTTCTTTCCTTTATCCATTTCTTACACTTAGCCAAGGAACCTGTGGTCATACACCGTCCGTCATAGTATTCTATAATACTATACTTTAAAGGCATATCCTGAATACGAACTATATATTCTGTTTTTGATTCCATTACAATCTTATACCATTCCCATTTTTTTATTTCTTCCTGCTTCTGAATCATTTACGATGCACCCACCCTCTCCACAAATGCTGATTCACTTTGTCCCGATTTAAACATCCGATATATTGCGTATAGCTTTCTATAGTTCTACCATTACGGCCCATTTTCTGCAAATAGCCTTGACTCATCCGATTATATATCTCCACTGTATTATTGACTACATCTGCAAATACATTTATTTTATCCTGATTAATAAACTGCATATATTCCACAGGGGATAACTTACCGTGACAAAGTATAACATAGTTATTATCATACTGAAGCCAATCACCAATAAAAAGATAATGCGTCTTGCTGTGGAATAAACTACCATGCTCACAATATAAAGTATATAGATAATAATCATTCATCCCAACTCACTCCCTTCTAAATAACGCAATTCATCACTAAATGCATAGCGAACAATAATAGTTCCATCATCTAATACATCCTCAGTTACCCAATCCGAAACCGCAGCACAGAAATCCTTAAATGATAACGGCCACAAATAACCATAAAACAAGAAATGACGTTTCTTTAACTGCTTCATTTATTTCCAATTAACTCCCTTCCGCACTGATCGCAGAATTTTGCTCCTTTATTCACTGCAGCCTTGCACCGTCCACAGAAACGATGTGTTAAAATCACCGTGCGAGAAAAGTTTTCTGATAATATTTCTGCTTTGTAAAACTCGGTAGGTGTTGGAGCATTATATAGTAGATCAGCATAAAGTTCCGCTACATCTTCATAAATAGGACTACTCATAGAAGTCTGCTCCCAGATCCTACGTGCTGTTGCAATACGTTCCATCTGATC
>JAZURO010000181.1:0-4158 GCA_045606265.1 Eubacteriales bacterium | reverse complement strand
AGAGGGATTTTCGTAGTACGGATAAAGAAATGACCGTCGAAAATTTATTTTCGCAAGGGCATTTGTTTGTTCGTACCGTTAATTCACTCGTGAATTATCGAATTTATCCACAATAAATTTTTTTAGCATCAGCATCCAAATACCAATGTTCGACCACGAACTCACAATACCGAGTGGCACAAACCAAGTAAATTTTAGAAAATCACTCCGTTAGGAGTTATTTTCGTAGTACAGACAATAAAATCCTTGGCGAAAATTCATTTTCGTAAAAGGATTTTAGTGGGTGTTCCGATAATTCACCCGTGAATTATCGAAAATTTACGCAAAGTTTGTAGAAACCCATCAGCAAAAGTTTTTCGGGGCGTGGGGGCGGTTTTTCAAAAAAGCCCCCGCATCTTCACTTTGTAACTTTCAAAAGCGGGCGCCCAAGCGGCGTGAGCGATCTTAATTTTGTAACTTCCTATATGAATCAAAATTTCAACAAAAAAGAGGTAAAAAATGAATTTTTACGATACGATAGCAGCTCTTTCGTCGCCGATTGGCAAGGGTGGAGTTGCTGTAATCAGAATATCAGGTGCCGAGGCAACAAGTGTAGCCGACAGGGTATTCAGGTGTGCCTCAGGCAAGAGAGTATCCGAATTAAAACCGAATATGATGGTCTATGGCAGCATTGTTTTTGAAAACAAGGTTATTGACGACGGACTTTGCGTAAAATTCAACTCTCCAAAATCCTTTACGGGTGAGGACACAGTTGAAATCAACTGTCACGGTGGTATATATGTTACTCAAAAGGTGCTTTCTGCCGTATTCGCCGCAGGAGCAAGACCTGCCGAAGCGGGCGAATTTACCCGCAGGGCATTTGTGAACGGAAAAATGGCTCTCTCCCAGGCAGAAGCGCTTGGAACCTTGCTTGAAGCGAAAAATGACGGTCAGATCGAGCTTGCAAGATCGGTTATGGGCGGAAAGATAAAGAATATGTGCGACAAGCTTTATAGTGAGCTTGTGGCCCTTGTGGCGCAGGTGTATGCAAAGGTTGACTATCCCGAAGAGGATCTTGCCGATATGGACAACGATGAGATGGCAAACGCTACCCGAGAGCTTCTTTGCAAGGTGCAAAAGCTGAAAGCTACATATAAAACAGGACACGCAGTTATGGAGGGCATAAGCACCGTTATATGCGGAAAACCCAACGTGGGAAAAAGCAGTCTGTATAATGCACTTGTGGGCAGAGAGGCAGCAATAGTTACAGATATTGAGGGTACGACACGTGACCTTTTGAGCGAAACTGTCAGCATAGGGCGAGTTACCTTGCGCCTTTGCGATACCGCTGGCATAAGAGCTACCGAGGACACGGTTGAAAGGATAGGTGTTGAACGAGCAAGGCACTCGCTTGAAGAAGCAGAGCTTATTCTTTCGGTTTTCGACAACTCACGTGCGCTCGACGTTGAGGACAGAGAGTTGATTTCTGCACTTGAAGGAATTGGTGCAACCAAAATTGCCATAATCAACAAGAGCGATCTTGATCCCCTGCTCCACACAGAAGAAATAAATGAAAAATTCAATTACGTTCTTAGCATTTCAGCCAAGGACGAATCAAGCATTGATGCACTCCGTGAGCTTATTGAAAAGCTCTATATGAGCGAGGAGATAGATATTCAAAATGATGCAATTCTCATTAACGCCCGTCAGAATGCAGCGCTAACCAATACCGAAAAGCATCTTATTCTGGCACTTGAAGCGCTTGATATGGGACTCCCTCCCGATGTTGCAGGCGTGGATATTGAGCTTGCTATGTCCTCCCTTTCCGAGATTGACGGACGAGAGGTTGACGAGGATATTGTTTCACAGATATTTTCACATTTTTGCGTGGGTAAATAACCCACGCATTTTGTTTGCGATAAAAATGAAGGGAGAAAACGGCTTGCCGTTTTCTCCCCTTTGTATTTACTTATTCACAAAGCAGTTTTCAAATGATTTTTCAGCATTTACTACGTATTTTTGAATTTTTTCAACGGTTGTTGCCCTTTCAACGTCGTTAAGTGATGCATCCTTTATCTCAACAAGATCAATAATCGTCGCACGGTCGCCGTTTGCCTTTGCGTAATACGTATCGTAAAGTGCTTTTATCTTGGCGAACGCTTCATTTTTATCGGGAAGAAGTCGTGCATCTCTCAAAAGCGTAACGTAGTCCTTTTTATCCGTATTGAGAGATGAAAGTGCCTGACCTTGTGAAAGAAGCTCATCGACTCTGCTATCAAGTGCCTTTATCTCGTCACGTGTCACGTCGGGGTCGGCAGTGTGAAGTCGGTCGATCTCTTTGCGAATAGAATCAACAAGTGATACAAGATAATTGTATTTTTCAAGGGATTCTTCAAGAACCTTATGAAGCTCCTCCACCGTATCGGGTGATTTGAGCGACAAAACAACGTTTATATCCTTATAATTCTTTATTGCCTCATAAGCCGAGAATGCTTTGTCAATTGCACTCTTGGAGTCAGTTGTAACCTTGCCTATTGTGTAAACTGCCTTTTTGTACGTTTCAAAGAGTATCCGAAGCTCTGCAACCGCCTTTTCGTATGCCTTCTTTGTTGCTGAGAGATCAGATACAAGGTATTTGTTCGCTTCGTCTATTTCGTATTTTTTGATCCAATCGGCTATCTCTTTTTCAAGGGAGTCGATAAGATCCTTTGTTGCTGTATCGGGAGCGATTTTTACACCTGCGATTTTTGTATTTATCGCATCAGCCGCCTGCTTTGCCTTGGTTAGCAGCTCAACTCTTGCTTCGTAAGAAGAAAGAAGCTCGCTCGCTTTCTTTGTGCTGCCACTTAGCTTGTCATCGGGCTCAAGAGCAGCTTTCAGTAAATTAAGGGCAGAATTTGCCTCTTTAAGCGACGTTTTGAGTGTTATCGGAGTCTTGATTGCCGCAACTGCCTTTTCAAAAGCAAGAGCAAGGTCTTTTTCCTCGTCGCAGTCAAGCAATTTTTCAATATCAAGCACCTCTTTTTCAAGTCCCATTTCAACAAAGGACTTGATAACTGCTTCGTCTTTCATAAATCCGTTATAGTATTTTCTTAATTCCTCAACACCCTTTGTGTCCTCAGGGAACGTTACTCCGTTTTTCTTGATTTCTTCGATTTTTCCTTTCAGAATGACGTCATATCGGATTTCTTGCGCTGCTGACATCTTCGTTTCAAATTCCTTGGCTATGCTCAATGGGTCCGTCGAACGAATGGTTGCGTAAACTGCGTCCATCATTTCATCTTCAAGCTCAGTAAATTTCTGCTTTGGGAACAGATGCGCGTGCTCAACTACCACTCCGTATGCAACCATAATTCTGTCCATTGCCTCGCTGACCTCGGGAGTTGCCTTTGCCCAAGCATTAAAAATTTCTCGATATTCCTTGATCCTCTTTTCGTGATCGTCAATATCCTTACTTGTTTCTTCAAGAGATGCTTTGAGCGAGCCGACTGCCCCCTTTAATTCGGCAATCTTCTCTTGCGCTGCCTCGTTTTCGCTTTTTGCTTCCTTGATCGATTGAAACGCAATAACCGACGAGCAAGCAAGCGCTAAAACGGCTATCACGACTATAAAAACGATCACGTTAGTTTTGTTTCTGAACATCCGTGTACCTCCATTTCATAAATTACATTGTAATTATATCAAGGCAGGAGGCAGTTTTATTCGCATCTTGGACAAGATTAGTAAATATTTGCCTGTTTTTACTTAAAAAAGGATTTGGGACTTTTGAAAAAGTTACATAGATTGGGTTTTGCCACTTTTTGAGAAAGTTACAAGGAAAAGGATTCTGTTCTTTTTTGAAAAAAAGAACCAAAAAACTTTTTAATAGCGCTTCGCAGCAAAACTCTGCGCAAATCGTGTCAACGAGTTGACACAAAACAATTTTGAGGGCATTTTAACAGGCGCCCTCAAAATTGTAGATTTGCTGCTCTGTTAATAGACGTAATGTTTGTGCGAAAGATATTGCTTGTAAAAAGTTACACAGATTGGGTTTTGCCACTTTTTGAGAAAGTTACAAAAAAGAGGTTTCTGTTCTTTTTTGAAAAAAAGAACCAAAAAACTTTTTTGTAGCGCTTCGCAGCAAAACTCTGCGCAAATCGTGTTGCGTTGCAACACATAACGGTTTTCTCAAGTCGGATC
>JAZURO010000180.1:0-21388 GCA_045606265.1 Eubacteriales bacterium | reverse complement strand
TATTGGTTAATTGATTATTGGTGTGGAAAAGATGTAAAAGGATTGATTCAGATGCCATTTTCAAGACATTGGATTATGCATATTGAGGCATGTTTGAAGATAAGAGATAAACAGTTATCTATTAAGTAAATTCCAATTTATCTGTGAGTTTAACTGTACGCATTTTTGATAAAGTGTACGCACTTTTTAAGGGGTGTACGCAAATTGTATCAAAATAGGTATTTGCACACAAAAATAAAAGAGGCACACGCAAGTGTGTCTCTTTTGTTTTTGTTTGCGCATCATATGAGGGGAATTGAACGCAGTGAGAAAACAGCACAGTGCGCTGTTTTCGAACGGTGACCGAAGGATTTTGCGAGGCTATAAATCAGGAAATAATATAGTAATGAATGCCAAACAATGTGCTTTTTGTTGTTATTGCCTTGGGTTAATATGTTTTGATATCAGTATCTTTTGAACCACAGAATTGCAATATCTAAAAACTTGCTGACCAAAAGAAGATTAAGTATAAAACACATCAACAATAAAATTCCCTGCCTTCTATAATCACAGACGTATTGGAACAAAAAAGCAGCACCCCTCGACAATCGAGGAGTGCTGCTTTTTATTTAGTTATTCTATCTAATATTTACATTCCAAAAATTTTGCCAATAGCTGAAAAGATTGAACGGAAGAAATTTGCAATTGCATTGAAGAATCTTACAAAGAAGTTCTCTTTCTTTGGCTCATCATTACCAGGGTTGCCACCGTTTTCAACGTCATTTCCGTCGTTAACGTCGCCCTTATTCTCTTCTCCGCCGACATTTTCATTATTATCGGGATCCTTTTCGTCTTCTACTCCACTATTATCAACAAATCCGCATTTTGTGCAAGTCTTTTTGCCTGACTCATCACTTTCCCAAGCGTGTCCTGTTGCTTCAATAGTTTCTGTATAGGAATCTCCACAAGAACAGCTATACGTTATCTGACCGTCCTCTGTGCAGCTATTAATTCTATCAATTGAGGGAGTATAGCTATGCTCGTGTACCTCTTCAGAAGCCGCAGGAGTATATACTATATAATACAAGAAGCTTTCGCTCTTATTCTTTGTAACTTTATACGTTGTATTTGCACTTACCTCAAATTCAACGATACCGTTACTTGGAATCTCGATTGAATTCTCACCGTTTATGTAAATAGTATAACCGCTGCAAGAAGGATTGAACACAAAGGTTGCCTTACCGTCCGACGGAGCAGTAAAGGTTATGTATGCAGAACTTGACACTTTAAGACATTGAGTGAGCGTCAATCCGTCATAGGAAACATCGCCCTTACTGTCAGATAGACTTCCGTTTATCGTATAGAAAGATGAAGTTTTACCGTTCTCGGTAAAGTTATGAATATATCCTTTTGCTGCAAGGTCCTCTGCTCCGCAAGAGCAAATACCGTTAACGTAAATATGTCCTTTTGCTTCAACTATAATTTCGTGACAGACTACGCATATTTGCGCACTTGTACAAGTTGCATCAGCTCCGGGAGTATGTCCCTTTGCTGCGGTGTTATCCCCTGTATATGAGTATCCGCAAGCAGTACAGGTATATGTTGTATATCCTCCCTTGTCACAAGTGGGATTTGTTATTGTGGATATGGTATTATTGTGAGTACATACGCTTGAATCAATTTTGCCGCAAGCTGTACAGCTGCCGTTTGAATAGGAGTGATCTGCAAGAGGTGCAATTTCAATTCCGCAGGTTGTACAGGTCTGCGCAGCAATACAGGTTGAAGCTGCTCCCGGTGTATGTCCCTTTGCTGTCACTTCATTATCCGTATAGGAATAACCGCAGGTTGTACAAGTGTATATCGTATATCCGTTATTCGTACAGGTGGGCTGTGTTACCTTTGAAGTGAAGCTATGATCTTCACACACTATTGCTTTTTCTATTTTCAGTGATGAAATTTTTGCTTCTTTATATTTGGAGCTGCCTACGTCGTAAGCAGATGCCTGGATAAAGTAATAACCTGCAGGGAGATTTTCGCAAGAACCGCTTCCTACTATAATCGCTTCGCCCGCTGCGTTGCAAAGAGTAGGAGAATATGTTCCGCTTACCTCGGTCATAGAAACGTTGAACGTACAGTCAACGTAGAATACAATGTCTGCACCCGTTGGATTGCCACCGACGGTAATACAATCAGAGGCCGTCTTTTTAACGTTAAATACTACGTTATCAAACTTACCCGAGGTTGATGTAACGTATGAGTTGTTAAGTGCTTTATCATAAGGAAGAACAACTGCAGACGTGGGCTTTCTGTCACTCGGAATGACGGAAATATCAACGTCATCGGGTGATACAACTGTCTTTGTCTGAGGTCCTGAATATGCCAAAACAACTGCCTTCATTTCTGCAATGCTTTCCTGAATCACGTAATCGCCCGATGGAATATAGCTGAGAGAAGCATTTGTATCAAAGTTTGCATACTTATTGCTTGTTGAAACCTGAGTAGATCTATCGGTTACAATAGTTGCACCATTATTACCGACACAGCTTGCAAATGAGTCGTGATAGCTCTTAACTGCACCCGATTTGACTTCTACGGGATTCTTACTGTTGAGGAACATATTGTACTCTGAGAAAATGTAAGCATTTGCTCTTGGATTCATACAATAAGACGTTTGTCCCTCAAAAATATTATTATACATGTGAATATTTGCCTGACGGGCAAGGGGTCCGCGGGATTCACAGTTTTTCCAATAATTGTGATGGTAAGTAAGATGATATTGAAGTGATGAGTCAGATGAACCAACTAAGTTTGTCTTATGATAACCTTCATAATCACAGTAGGAATTGGTGAAATACTGACCTCTCTTGAAGTCGCACGCACCGTCGCCTCCGTCCTTATCGGATTCTGCAGGGCTTGTAATTATCGGTGCATAGAAAGAACAGTTGTGAATCCAACAGCGCTCAACAGGAGCAGTGAGTGTTGAGCCCTCCTGCTGACCTTCCATACCTACACAATCCTCAGGAACGTTCTTAAATGCGATATTTCTAACCTCAAAGCTACGTCCGTAGCCCTTAGCATAGTCAGCTGTCTGACAAATAAAGTGGAGTCCCCAACCGTCGATACAAGCATCATAGCCGATACCTTCGATAGTAATATCCTTACCGCCCGACATACGAGCCATAAATCCATTATCTCCAACGCTTCCACCGTAATCAACACCGTCATACTGTGTAAGACCGTCAATTTCGGATACAGCGCTTGAAAGGTTGGTGCTGTTTGCACCTCTTACGTTACCTATAATACGAATAACGAGAGGTGTTCCGTCAGCCGCTAATTTGCGAAGAATATCACTGTTGGTATTCGCTGCGCCGCCTTTGGAATTCTTACCACCGCCTACGTCCATGCCCGTTGATCCGAGAATATTACCGATACCGGTAACAGTTGTTCCGTCCTTTGAAGTTACGGATACTGTATTTTTATTTTCATTGGTTACGTAAAGAACGATTGCGTTATCTTTAAGCGTTCCATCGTCATTATAAGCGCCCACACCTTCGGTATAATTGAAATGCGCATAACCTGAACGGTCGTATGGCATAACGGTTAACATGTCCGTAACAAGTGCCTTATCTGCGAGTTCAACTCCATTTGAGGTTGGAACTATCTTTATCTGATATGCTCCCGCTTTGAGACCGACTGCATCAACACGGTAGTTGCCGTCTATGCTTCTTATAAGCTCGTTATCAATCTTTGTCCAGCTTGCGCTTGATATTTGCGCAGGCATTATATAGGCATTATAGCCATTGGCACCTGAAACGGGCGTCCATTCTGCATACGCAGACTCAAACCAGCCGTCAGCACCTGTAATTCCCTGACTTGCAGCGCTTGTGTTTACAGCAAACACTGTAAGCATAGAAACTGCAAGAGCAAGGGCCAAAGCTATGCCGAGCATTCTTTTAATTACTGTCTTCATACTATTTCCTCTTTTCGTTTTTTGTAAATCCAAAGTCTAACCCATTATGATGTTTTTATTTTATCACACCCCACAAAAATTGTCAACAAATATATAGAAAAAATGCTGTCCTTTCGGACAGCATTTTTATTTATCCAATAAATATTTCCTTAATCTGATATTTGGGCTCACAAGTTACGTTAAGCCCAAGCTTTTTAAGAACCTCCATATCGGCACTCGGAAGCATTACCGTTGAGTGAATGTCACAACCCGAAAGCTGTGGCAAATGCTTTAATACGTAAGCCGCAGTTGCCGATGTGTGTGCGCTGATAGAAAGAGCAATAAGTATCTCGTTTACGTTCAATTTTTTATAGGTTCTTGAAAGATACTTACATTTTAGCTTTTGCACGGGCTCAATTACCTCGGGCGCAAGCAGATGTATCTCATCCGGAATACCTGTAATTTCTTTCAGGGCATTAAGAAGCATTGCAGAAACGCTTTCAAGCAGCTCTGTGGATTTACCCGTAATTATTCTGCCGTCGTTTAGCTCAATAGCCGCAGCGGGAACCCCCGTGTCACAGCTCTTCTTTTTTGCAGCTGAAATTACCTTGCGATAGTCCTTTGAAATGCCTGCCTGCTGCATAAGTAGTTCTATTTTTTGCACGGCATTCTGATTTCTTTCCGTGTCGTCCTCTCTGCAAGCGCAAAGTGCATCATAATAACGTCTCACAATCTCACGGTTGGAAGCTTCAATAACTGTTACGTCATCAACAATGCAATTGCCCACCATATTCACTCCCATATCCGTAGGTGAAAAATAGGGGGAATCTCCATCATAAATACCCTTGAAAATTGCATCAAGCACGGGAAAAATTTCCACGTCACGATTATAATTGACCGAAAGAACACCGTATTTTTCAAGGTGATATGGATCGATCATATTTACGTCATTCAAGTCGGCGGTCGCCGCTTCATAAGCAAGATTTACGGGATGGCGAAGTGGCTTATTCCATATTGGGAACGTCTCGAATTTTGCATAACCCGCCTTTATTCCACGCTTATTGTCATTGTATAACTGAGAGAGGCAAACTGCCATTTTTCCGCTTCCGGGACCGGGACCGGTAACAATTACAAGCTCTTTTTCCGTCTCAATATACTCGTTTTTGCCAAAACCGTCGTCACTTACTATTTTCTGCACGTTTGAGGGGTAGCCGTTAATCGTATAATGATGGTAAATCTTTATACCCTGTTCTTTGAGCTTGCGTTCAAATTTGGCTACTGTCGGGTGTGCAGTATCAAAGCGAGTTAGAACCACACTGCCAACATAAAGTCCAACATTGCGGAACGCATCTATAAGTCGTAACACGTCAAGATCATAAGTGATGCCAAGGTCTCCTCGTATTTTATTCTTTTCAATATCGTCTGTATTGACAACAATTACAATTTCAGCTCTCTCTTTAAGCTGGAGAAGCATCCTGAGCTTAGAGTCGGGCTTAAATCCCGGAAGCACACGGGATGCGTGATAGTCATCAAACAGCTTTCCGCCAAATTCCAAATAGAGCTTTCCTCCAAACTGATCGATTCTATCCTTAATGTGCTTGGATTGTAATTCAATGTATTTTTGATTATCGAAGCTGATATTCATAGTTCCCGCCTTAATCGTTATGTGATTTGAAAGCACGTTCCATATCTCGTTTTGCGTCGTTTCGTGCCATATCGTCTCGTTTATCATAGAGCTTTTTGCCTCTGCAAAGACCAATCTCTATTTTCACTCTTGAATTGGAAAGATAGACCTGCAAGGGCACGAGTGTATATCCCTTTTGAGCAACAAATCCAAAGAGCTTTAATATTTCTCTCTTATGAAGAAGGAGCTTTTTGGGACGAAGCGGATCTTTGTTGAACACGTTCCCCTGCTCATAAGGACTTATATGCATTCCCACAACAAAAACCTCACCGTTTTTGAAATCGCAGTAGGATTCCTTTATATTAACCTTTCCTGCACGAATACTTTTTACCTCCGTGCCGAAAAGCTCCACTCCCGCCTCATACTTTTCTTCCACAAAATAGTCGTGATACGCTTTTTTGTTTTGCGATATTATTTTAATTGAAGCTTTATCTGCCATAACACACCTTATACCAGCTTTTCATAAGCGACACGCTCTTGTCCGTCAAGAAGTCGTATGGTTCCACAATATTCAAAGCCATTTTTTTCAAGCATTTTCCTCATTGGAATATTTCCCTGATGCGTATCAACTCTGACACTTGAATAATCGTTCTCATTTGAATAATTACAAAGGAATCCGATTATTTCTTCTGCAACGCCTTTACCACGGTATGCACTTTCAATAGCTATTCTGTGCAAAGCAAGATATGCTCCGTCAGAAAGCCACGCACCGCAATATATCTTCTTATAGGTCGGCTCTCCGTTAAGCATAAGCGCAAAGGTAGCGCATATCTCATCTCCGTCAAGCACAACAAATCCACGTTCAAGCTTAATATCCTCTTTAACTATATCCCTTGTGGGATATCCATACTGCCATTGGTCTATACCAAGACGTCCGATACTCTCACGGGCATCAGCTATAATCTGCATTATTCTGTCAATATCCTTTTTTTCAGCGAGTCTGATAATCATATTATTCCTCCGATTCTTAGTATATAGACTTTAACTAATCTTCACATTCGGTGCAAGAGCTTGTTTTGCCAAGAAGCTTTGCAGTTATCTCATTTGCAAAATATACTTTTTGCGCACCTACAATCAATTTGCAATTGATATTTGTGTGCCAAACGGTGCCGTCCTTAGTAAAGAAAACATCACCTTGCTTATATTCGTTACTTTCAAGCGATTCGTAAATACTATCCGTCTCTGACGAAGAGCATCTTTCACACGCCTTTTCCTTACCCTCAAGTCTTGCCTCTTCAATAGTGCCGTGAAGTACTGTTTTGGAATTTGCAAGATACGAGCATTCGTGGCTGTTATGCCAGAGCTTTCCCGATTCCGTCCAGAACACGTCCCCTTCATTTGCAAGCATAGAATCTTCTTTATCCTGCATCTCCTGTCTTATGGATTCAATTATGTCCTCATCAGCACGAATTCCCGTGTATCTTGTGTCAACACTTTTTGTATCACAGGCAAGTAAAAAGAAGCTGCAAGCAAGGCAAATTGCCATCAATTTGATAAATTTCATAATCCTACCTATGTGTAAACATATTTATCTATTATAATATTAACACAATTTTTATTAGATAGCAATAGTTTTTTTCTTTTTTGATAAAAAAATAAAGGCACCGTATTTGCGGTGCCTTAGTTTTATATTTGCTTCAAAACTCTTGCGCTGTGTGGTGGGATATTGATATAATTCTCAAAGCTCTCATAACTGAGCATATCAATCCATTTGCCCTCCATTCGGTCACGGTATATATTCTCGCCACCATTAGCTATTACAACCACTCGTGAATCGTCTTTAACCCTTTCATATGCGAGAGTTTCTTTACTGTGCTCAATCACACGGAAAGCTCCCCTATCAAATGCTTTTTCAATATTTCTGAGTTCACCAAGCTTGCGGTAGTGCTCCAAAAGCTCTTCGTTTTCCTTGCCCCAAGGATAAGGTCTGCGGCAGAAAGGATCGTGATATCCCTCAACTCCCGCCTCGTCACCATAGAATACAGATGGTATTCCGTACACGGTATATTGCAGAATAGCAGCCATTTTCAAGCGCTGAATCGCAATGTCCTTTTCCTGTGAACTCATTCTCATAACCGCAAGATGATCATTGGGAGCATCGGGGCGGTAGTTATTGCCGAGAACCGTAAGTATTCTTTCAGTATCGTGTGTGCCAAGAATATTCATAAGAGAATCACTTACACATCTTGGATAAGAAGAATACAGTTCAACAAGAACGTTATACAGCATTTCTGCGCTGCCATAGGTAACGAAGTCTATTATTCCGTTGCGAAGAGGATAGTTCATAACGCTGTCGAGCTGACGACCGTGGAAATAGTTCCTTCTATGACCGTATGCAGTTTTAACTGCGGCATTTTCCCAAACCTCACCTATAACTATTCCCTGTCCGTTTGAATTCTTATGTACTCTTTCGCGAAGCTGATACAAAAACTCGTCCGGAAGCTCGTCGGCAACGTCAAGACGCCAACCTCCAATACCCATTTTGGTATATTTTTCGATCACACCGTTTTCGCCAACGAAATAATTGCGGCAATCCTCATTATTCTGATTTAGCTTTGGCAGAATGTCTATTCCCCACCACGATTCGTAGTCGCAGGGATAGCATTTGAAATTAAACCAATTTCTATATTTTGAATTCTCACAGTTGCAAGCGCCTTGTGAGTCATATTTTCCATATTTATTGAAGTACAAGCTATCATCCCCCGTGTGATTAAACACACCGTCCAAAATGATGCTTATGCCCCTCTCCCTTGCCTTATTTATCAAGGATACAAATGCCTCTTCACCACCAAACATTTCGTCAACGGTCATATAGTCACCCGTATCGTATTTGTGATTTGAGTATGCCTTAAAAATTGGGCTTAGGTAAATCACTTTTGTGCCAAGACCTTCAAGATAATCAAGCTTATCTTCAATTCCTTTGAGATTTCCGCCAAAAAACATATTGTTTTTGAGCTTATCTCCCTGATTTTTAGCATATTGCGGAATTCCATTATACCAATCATCATTAATAATAACGTCATCACGTACAAAAGGAGCAATTTCACCCTTTGCAAAACGGTCAACGAAAACGTGGTACATTATTCCCTTGCCAAACCACTCCTTGGCAACAAAATAATCTTCATACACCAGCAGAGAAAATTTAGACTCCGAGTGATATGAAAGCTCAAAATCGAAATTATTCAAGCTGTGTGTAAAGAGTGTTCTTGTTCCCCTTAAAAACAAAAACTCATAGAAAAAGAGTGCGGGGACAGGACCGCAGAGCTTACGCATATTCAGTTCAAGCGTATATTCCTCACGTCCCAGCTCAAAGCTTGAGAGAGTGAGAGGAATATCCCAATAATCCTCGCCATCGCGATTAATTCTCATAACTACGCCCTGCGTTCCCATATTGGTAGGCACGACGATTCTTATTCTGATGTCATCATTTACGGAAAATGCCCCGCTATACGAGGCATTTTCCCAAGATGAATCAACTTTTCTTTCTCTTATTATCTCAACTCCGTTACAAACGGCGTTGTTTTGCGGTTGATTATACATTGATTATTTATTTCCTGTGATTTTTTGAAGATTCCAGAATTTTTGTGCGTATTCTTCGATACTTCTGTCAGCTGCGAAATATCCCGCTGATGCAATATTCATAAGGGACATTCTGTTCCACTTCTGCTTATCTGCATAGTCAGCAATCATTCTTTCGTGAGTTGTACGGTAGGATTCGAAGTCAGCAAGACACATAAATGGGTCAGCAACGCCCATACCTGTAAGAAGGTATCTTGAAATATGTGCAAAGGATTGACCTGCAAAGCCACGGTTGAGGCAATCAATAATCTTATTAAGACGGTTATTGTTTGCATAGAACTCGTTAGAGTGGTATCCTCTAGCCCAAATATCTTCAACCTCTTTGGCGGTAAGACCGAAGATGTACATATTTTCTTTTCCTGCCGCTGCAAGCATCTCTATGTTTGCACCGTCAAGTGTACCGATGGTAAGCGCACCGTTCATCATAAGCTTCATACAGCCCGTACCACTTGCTTCCTTACCTGCAAGAGAAATCTGTTCACTGATTTCGGCAGAAGGAATAAGTGCCTCAGCCATACTTACGTTATAGTCTTCAAGGAACACTACCTTAATCTTCTGACTAACAATGGGATCATTTTCAATCTCACGGCTGATAAAGCAGATAAGCTTGATGATCTCCTTAGCCATCTGATATCCGGGAGCCGCCTTTGCACCAAAAATGAATGTTTGGGGCTGAATATCAAGATTGGGATTTTCTTTAATGTCAATATAGAGGTTGATAATGTTAAGTGCATTGAGAAGCTGACGCTTATATTCGTGCAATCTCTTGATCTGAACGTCAAATACAGAGTGTGTATCAAGAGTTCTGCCAGTCTTTTTATAGAAAAGATCAGCAAATGCTTTCTTGTTTTCGTGCTTTATTGCACGTATCTGTTCAAGAACTGCCTTATCATCAGCATATTTTGCAAAGTTTGCAAGCTCCTCAGGATTATGTCTGTAACCTGTACCGATGCATTCGTCAAGCAAGCCGGAAAGCTTGGGGTTGGAGTAACAAAGCCATCTTCTGTGAGCAATACCGTTTGTTACGTTATCAAATCTATCGGGATACATCTTATAGAAATCCTTGAACGTGGAATCTTTAAGAATATCGGAGTGAAGCTTTGATACACCGTTGATGGAGTGGGAACCGATAACTGAAAGGTTAGCCATTCTTACCTGACCGTAACCGATCACGCTGAGCTTGGAAATCTTTTCCCAGTTGCCGGGGAATACGTTCCACGCTTCTTTACAAAATCTTTCGTTGATTTCTTTGATAATCTGGTGAATTCTGGGGAGCTTGAGCTGAAAGATGTCCTCATTCCATGTTTCAAGTGCCTCAGGTAATACTGTATGGTTTGTGTAAGACACGATCTTTTGTACCATATCCCAAGATCTTTCCCAAGAAAAATGATAATCGTCAAGAAGGATTCTCATAAGCTCAGGGATGCAGAGCGCAGGATGCGTATCGTTGATGTGGATAGCAACCTTATCTGCAAGATTATCGATTGTTCCATATACTGCCATATGGTCACGAATAATACTTTGCATTGATGCCGAAACCAAGAAATACTGCTGTGTAAGACGAAGGATCTTACCCTGAGTATGATTGTCAGAAGGATAAAGCACCTTTGTAAGAATCTCTGCATTTGTGCTTTCTTCAAGCGCTCTTGCGTATTCACCCTGTGAGAAAAGATGCATATTGAAGTTGTGAATATCTCTTGCCTTCCAAAGACGGAGCTGTGAAACTGCTGTTGAATCAGCACCGGAAATCATCATATCATAAGGAACTGCCTCATATTCTTCGCAGTTTTCATAGATAACTTCCATATGATCTTCACGCCATTCCTCACGAACACGTCCGCCAAGACGTACTCTAAACACTCTGTCTGTTCTGGGAGTAAGCCATACTTCTCCGCCGGGAAGCCATACGTCAGGAAGCTCAATCTGCATTCCGTCAACGATCATCTGCTTAAATAAGCCGTATTCATAGCAAAGCGAAAATCCTGTTGCAGGATAATCAAGCGATGAGAGTGAATCCATAAAGCAAGCAGCAAGACGTCCAAGACCGCCGTTTCCAAGACCTGCATCGGGCTCGCATTCATAAAGATCGTCAAGCTCAAAGCCAAGTGACTTCAAGGACTTCTTATAGTCTTCTGCAAGTCCAAGGTTACAAAGATTGGTTTTAAGTGAGCGACCAAGCAAAAACTCCATGCACATATAGTACACTCTTTTGCCTCCCGCCTGATTAACCGTCTTTTTATACTCTCCTCTTTTCGCTGTGAGAATATCCTTGACTGTCATGGCAGCTGCCTTATACATTTGTTCTCTTGTTGCTTCCTTGCTTGTGCAACCAAAGTATCTGGCAAGCTTGCCTTCTAAATTTTCTGTGATTTCGTTCACTGTGGGTTGGTAATTCATGTGTCCTCCAAAAATAAATAGGTATTTGCGATTTTTGCCCTACATTCTTTCGTAAAGCATATAGTATTTTCTTGCGGAAATTCCCCAAGAAAAGTCAGTATCCATAATCTTTTTAGCAAATTTAGGATAGAGCTCTTTATTGTGATAAAGCTCAAGAGCAGCTGTAGTGCGCTCATAAAGCTCACCTGCATAATAGTTGGCAAAGGTAAATCCGTTGCCCAAAATTGTTCCGTTAAGCAGCCAATAGCCCTTAATTGAGTCATAAAGACCTCCCGTTTCTCTTACCACGGGAATTGCTCCGTAACGGGAAGCTATCATCTGAGAGAGTCCGCAGGGCTCACTCTTTGACGGCATAAGGAATATGTCTGCCGAAGCATATATGCGCTTTGAGAGATCTCTGTCGTACATAATAAGTGAGCGCACCTTATCGTGTCTGTTGTATTCAAGCTCTCTGAAAAAGTCCTCATACTGAGCTTCTCCTTTACCGAGCACAATAAGCTGTATATCATTATTATCAACAAGACCGTATGCAATCTCACGAACAAGGTCAAGTCCCTTATGCGATGCAAGACGGGAAATGATGGCAACAAGAGGAACGTCCTCCCTTTCGGGAAGCGCAAGTGCTCTTTGCAGCTCCGTTTTATTCTTAACCTTCTTATCAAGCTCACCCGATTTGAAATTCATAAACAATTCCTTGTCAGTCTCGGGATTGTAATAATTATAGTCAATACCGTTAAGTATTCCCGTGAGCTTATGTGCGTTTTTCTGCAATATAGGAGCAAGGCCGTGTGAATATTCATCACTCCTGATCTCCTCGGAATATCTTGGGCTGACAGTTGATACAACATTTGCCATCTCAATTGCGCACTTCATAAGATTTACACAACCGTTATAATCGAAGTAATCGGAATAGTCAAAGCCGAAAACGTAACCAAGTACGTCGTGTGAAAACTGTCCCTGATATTCGATATTGTGGATGGTGAAAACTGTTTTTATGTTCTGATACTCTTTTCTCCAACGATACTGAAAATTTAGATAAGGAAGCGTAAGAGCTGCCTGCCAATCGTGTGCGTGTAGAATATCGGGGTAATATCCAAGTACGCCAAGCATTTCAACGGCTGCCTTGCAGAAAAATGCATATCTTTCTGCCTCGTCGTCATATCCGTAAAGAGCTCCCCTCTTAAAATAGTATTCGTTGTCGATAAAATAATACGTAACACCGTCCTTTACAAGACTTAGTACTCCACAATAAAGATTTCTCCAAGAAAGCTGAACGTTGAAAACCGCTTCAAGCTTCATCTGGTTTCTCCATTCTGATTTTACTGCGTCATAAAGGGGCAAAACTACACGGACGTCAATATCGTCCTTATATTCTTTTTTAAGAGCCGCAGGCAATGAACCGAGAACGTCTCCAAGACCGCCGGTCGCCGCAAAGGGCATTACCTCTGCTCCAACAAACAAAATTTTTCTCATTTTCAAATCCTCTTTGCAATATTATACTGTCGTTCCTTTGCCAATATAGAAAGGAAGTGTTTCGTGTCCAGAAAGCATCTTTCCATTCTTAATGGTTACGTCCTTGTCCGTAACTACACAATTTAAGTAAACGTCATCTCCCGTATAAGTATTCTGCAAAAGAATGGAATTCTTAATCACAGTTCCCTTGCCTACCTTTACACCTCTGAAAAGGATGGAGTTTTCAACAACACCCTCAATAACGCATCCGTCAGCTATGATGGAATTTGTAACCTTTGCGCTTTCAGCATATCTTGTGGGCGCAGAGTTTCTAACCTTTGTATAAACAGGTCTGTTCTTGACATGGAAAACAAGCTTTCTCTTGCTTGAATCAAGTATCTTCATATTGCAGAAGAAGTATTTTTGCATTGAATCGATATAGTTGAAATATCCGTCGTATTCAAATGCAAAGAAGCGGTGTTTACCAAGATTTCTTACGATAACGTCTCTTGAAAAGCTATCATACCCTCTGGCATCTGCTTCGTTTATAACAGAGAGAAGATAAGTGCGCTTAATTATCATCATATTTGTATTTATGTGAAGCTCACCCTGCTGACTATCGTAAGCTGTATAATCAACAATCTCTCCGTTTTCATTATATTCCACTACTTTGATATATTTATCAAGCGGGAATTTAAGCTCGTGTGTATTTACAAGCTTTGTTATTATCGTAATATCTGCGTCATTTGAAATGTGATTATCAAGAGCATCTGAAAAATCGATATTACAGATCATATTGCAATCAGAAATGATTATATGATCTGCTCCGCAATTTTCAACGAAGTTCTTAACTCCCACAAGTGCTTGAAGACGTGTGCTATAAAGTTTGTCGTCACCTCTTGTGCCGCTTGTAATAAAGGGGGGCAAGATTCTTATACCGCCCGAGCGACGTGCAAGGTCCCAGTCCTTACCCGTACCGATGTGGTCGAGAAGTGACTGATAATTGTTATGTGTGATAAGTCCTACTGTTGTAATATCCGAATTTACCATATTGGAGAGAGCGAAGTCGATGAGACGGTATCTTCCTCCAAAAGGAATACTCGCCATTGTACGTGGCTTTGTAAGCTCGGGGATGGATGCATCATGTATATTGGAAAATATAAGTCCTGCTGCTTTCATATCGTCACCTCTTTATTCAAAATTCAGAATATATCATCTGGTTGTCGGGAATATCCTCACCGTCAGCAATGCTCATTTCGGCGCCGATTACGGTAATACCCTCGGCGATCTCACGTGCTCTGCCTACTTTTGCTCCCTTTCCAACGCTGACGTCGGAATCAAGAATTGAGTATTCAATGGTTGCACCCTCTTCAACGGTTACGTGGTGCATAAGAACTGAGTCACGGACAACTGCTCCCTTTTCTACCACAACACCGTAACCAAGCACGGAATTGATAACCGTTCCGTAAATTTCACATCCCTCGGTAATTGAGGAATTTTCAATAATGGCATCAGCCCCAACGTACTGAGGAGCTTCATTCTGGTGGCGTGAGAAGATTCTTGCTTTGTCTTCGTCCAAAGCAAGCACCGGCTTTTCACCAAGGAGATCCATATTTGCTTCCCAAAGAGAAGAAATAGTTCCAACGTCCTTCCAATATCCTTCAAAGTTGTATGCGAACATTCTCTCGCCGTTTTGAAGCATATTGGGTATGATATTTTTACCGAAGTCGTTGCTTGACTCGGGATCTGCTTCATCTTCAATGAGGTATTTATAGAGCTTATCTGCACTGAAAATATAGATACCCATAGAAGCCAAATTACTGTCGGGATTTTTGGGCTTTTCTGAAAATTTATAGATGGATTTATCGGGATTTACACTCATAATGCCAAAGCGACTTGCCTCTTCCATAGGAACTTCAAGAACTGCAATAGTGCAGTCGGCATCGTTTGCCTTGTGATATTCGAGCATCTTGTTGTAATCCATAGTATAAATGTGGTCACCTGAGAGAATCAAAACGTATTCTGCCTGATATCTCTTGATGAATTCGAGATTCTGATAGATTGCGTTTGCTGTTCCCTTATACCAGTCGGAACCACTGAATCCCTGGTATGGGGGAAGGATGGAAACTCCGCCAAAGGTCCTGTCAAGGTCCCAAGGAAGTCCGTTTCCTATGTATTCATTGAGTACGAGGGGTTGATACTGAGTGAGGACACCGACTGTGTCCAAACCGGAATTGATGCAGTTCGAAAGCGGAAAGTCAATAATTCTGAACTTTCCTCCAAATGAAACTGCGGGCTTTGCTGTTTTCTTAGTAAGTGCATAAAGTCTTGAGCCTTGTCCGCCTGCCAAAAGCATAGCGACACATTCTTTCTTCTTAAACATATCAAGCATTCTCCCTTCATAGTTGTTATCACTATATTTAATTATAGACATAGTCATACATTGTTATTATATTATAAAAGCAACATTTTTTCAAGTCTTTTTTTAAGATTTTCAGCTTTTTGTTACTTTTTCACAAAATATACATTTTTTATTCGATTTTGACCTGTATTTCATTCGTTTTTTTAGCATTTTTGTCACCTTTTTTGCTATTGACAGCAATTATTTTTTTTGATATAATAATTATGTATTGCAAAATGGGAGGTAAAGTATGATTAATAATCGTTTGAGCATCATTGGAAACGATGATTTATATAACTATTTTGTCTCCTGCGCAAGAGCTGATTCCCTTTCCCACGCGTACATTTTGCTTGGTCCTAAGGGCACTGGCAAGCACTCCTTGGCACATCTTATTTCAGCTGCCGTAAACTGCGAAAACAAGGTACACGAAAATGCTGAAATTCCCTGCTTGGAGTGTCCTTCCTGTAAAAAAATTCTCTCTAACAATTCAGCAGACGTGATATACATTTCCCGCGAAAAAGACAAGGCAACCATTGGAATTGAACCAATCAGATATATCAAAAGTGACGTTGCTGTATATCCGAATGACGGTGATTTCAAGATATACGTGATTGAAGAAGCTCACACTATGACTCCCCAGGCGCAAAATGCCCTTTTGCTCACTTTGGAAGAACCCCCAAAATACGTAATTTTTCTCCTTCTTTGTGAGCACACGGAAACAATTCTTGAAACGATAAAAAGCCGTGCACCGATTTTGAGAATGAAAACACCAGAAAAAGTTGAAACGGTGAAATACCTTAAAGCAAATCATCCTTCAGCGAGAAATCTTATAAATAATGCTCCCGATGATTTTGACGAGATTTATATGGCGTCCAAAGGAAGTATAGGAAGAATACTCGAGCTTATCGGTTCAAGCGAAAAAAAGCAAGCGCTGCAAAACCGTGAGCTTATAAAACGTCTTATTGAAGCAATCGCACACAGAACGGTAGCACGTGATTTTGCAGAGCTTATTTCACTTTTTTCACAAAAGCGTGATGAGAGAGAGAAGATTATTTCTCAGCTTGTAGAATTCGAATCCGCCCTAAGAGATCTGATCGTTATTAAAAAAGCGGACGAGCCAAAAATGATCTTCTTCACTGACCGTGCCTATGCGGAGGAGCTTTCATATTCCCTTTCGGTACAGAAATTAACCGAAATATTGACTTTGACAGAGGACTCACGTCTTGCACTTTTGAAAAATGCAAATATTAAACTAACATTAACAAATCTTCTCAGCAGTTTAATTTAACGGAGATAAATATGGAAAACAACAACCAACAAAAAAAGAACAATAAAAAAAGATACCATCGCTATCATAACAAGCGCAAGAATAAACCGGAAAACGAAAACACAGAGGTTATGGAAGCTCCCGTAGCCGAAGATACGGTTACAGATATTCCGGAAGAAAACATTGAGAACTTGGATTTTATTGATGATATTATTCTCGAATCCGCCCCTGCTCCCAATTCGGATGCTGATAAAAAAGAGGACGAGGAGCAAGTTGAGGTTGTCGGAATAAGATTCAAAAAAGTAGGTAAAGTATATTATTTTGAACCAAACGGTATAAAGGCATCAAAGGGTGAATTTGCAATCGTTGAAACGGCGCGCGGTCCTGAATTTGGAGAGGTATTTATTCCAAACAAGCTCGTAGGAGTGTCGGAAACAGTTCCTCCCCTTCGCCCGATCATACGAATTGCCACCAAGGACGATATAATTCACAACGAAGAAAACGTCCAAAAGGAAAAGGAAGCATTTGACATCTGCTTGAAGCAGATAGCTAATCACGAGCTTGATATGAAGTTAGTTGATGCTCAATATACATTTGATAACAGCAAACTCCTCTTCTATTTCACCTCATCCGGCAGAGTTGATTTCCGTGAGCTTGTTAAAGATCTTGCGGCTGTGTTCAGAACAAGAATCGAGCTCCGTCAGATCGGTATCAGAGATGAGGCAAAGCTGATTGGCGGTCTTGGTGCGTGCGGCAGACCTCTCTGTTGTGCTACATTCCTTTCTGACTTTGTTCAGGTTTCCATCAAGATGGCAAAAGAACAGGGATTGTTCCTTAATTCGTCCAAAATTTCAGGAACCTGCGGACGTCTTATGTGCTGTCTGAGATATGAGCAGGACACCTATGAATATGAGATTGCACGCACGCCCGCAGTTGAATCGACGGTGAAAACTCCCGACGGAGTTGGCGTTGTTATTGAATCGCATCCTCTCTCGGGCAATCTAAAAGTGCGTCTGGGCGATAAGGACGACACAACGGTCAAGGTTTATCACAGAGATAACGTTAAAATCATTCATTCAAATAAAAACGTTAACAAGGAATAATTTTTGTAATTATTTTCACATAACCCCTTGCATTTTGCATAGGGTTTGTGCTATAATATCAACATCAATACTTATGGAGGTATTTATCATGGCATACAAGATTACTGACGCTTGCATCGCTTGTGGTGCTTGCTGCGACGCTTGTCCTTGCGGTGCTATTTCCGAAGGCGACGGCATTTATGTAATTGATCCTGATGCTTGCGCAGATTGCGGCGCTTGCGCTGATGCTTGCCCTGTAGGAGCTCCCGTTCAGGAATAATCCATTACATCTAAAGGTACGGAGCAGTTTACTGCTCCGTTTCTTTTTTTGAGGTGACGATGAGTAATATTTTATTTGAAAACGAAACGTTAACCGAGGTTAACGAAAATTTGAAATTAATACAAAAAAAGTCCGGCTTGACGTTTGGAACGGATGCTTTTTTGCTTGCATCATTTATCAAAGCACAAAAATATTCTGTGGCGGTTGAGCTTGGAGGCGGAACGGGTATTATTTCCCTTCTTTGCGCATCAAGAAATAAATTCAGCAAAATTCATTGCATTGAAATTCAAAATGATTTTGCAAAAATTATTGAGCGAAATGCAGAACTCAACGGACTAGATAGCAAAATCACTTCACTTTGCAAAGACATAAGAGAGGTGAAAAACTCCGATTTTGGATGTGAAGCAGACGTGGTTTTTTCAAATCCACCATATATGAAAGCTGACAGTGGAAAGCGAAACGACAGTGATGAAAAATATATTGCACGCCACGAGGTTTGTGGAGATATTGGCGATTTTTGTGCGTGTGCTAAACGCCTGTTGAAGCACGGCGGTCTTTTCTATTGCGTGTGGCGCCCCGACCGTCTGGCAGATCTCATTTGTTCAATGCGAGCAAGCTCGCTTGAACCGAAGGAAATCTGCTTTGTTCACGCAAATACAGAAAGTGCGCCGTCAATGGTGCTTGTAAAGGCAAAAAAAGGCGCTTCATCAAGTACAGTTATTTGCGAGCCCCTGTTTTTGAACGATGACAAAAATCCCAAAAAGCTCACTGAAAGAGCAAAAAGAATATACGAGGAATGTAATTTTTAATGAAGGAATTAAAACGAATATTAAGCTATACACGACGTGCTGTTGACGACTATGCAATGATAGAAGATGGTGATAAAATAGCCGTTGGTGTATCGGCCGGTAAGGACTCACTTGCCCTGCTTTATGCACTTGCCGAAATGCGAAGATTTTATCCAAAAAAATATGAGCTTATCGCAATTACTGTCGATATGGGCTTTCCCAATACAAGCTTTGACGGCATCAAGGAGCTTTGTAATAATCTTAACGTTGAATATCATATAGCTCCTACTCAAATATACCAAATTATTTTTGAGGAGCGCAAAGAAAAAAGTCCCTGCTCTCTTTGTGCAAAGATGAGAAGAGGTGTACTCTATAATACCGCAAAGGAACTTGGCTGCAACAAGGTTGCGCTTGGACATCATTTTGATGATGCCATTGAAACGTTTATGCTCAATCTCTTCTTTGAGGGCAGAATCGGGTGCTTTTCACCGGTTACTTATCTTTCGAGAATAGATTTGACAATGATTCGTCCCCTTCTTTATGCAAGTGAAAAAAGCGTGCGTCAATTTGCCGACAAGGCAGAGTTGCCAATTGTAAAATCGACTTGCCCCGCTGACGGAAATACCGAGCGTGAGGAGATGAAACAGCTTCTTCACGAGCTTGACAGACAGCACAAGGGACTTCGCTATCGTATTTTCGGTGCTATGCAACGAGGCGAGATAGACGGTTTTAAGATTTCCGATTCTATGAACGGAATTAAAGATTATGATGATGAAAATACTGAACAATAAACAACCCCGACGGATTTTCTTCCGTCGGGGTTTTGTCTATTCGGTTTCTTCAATTTCGTCATTTTTGTTTGGCGGATTTATAGGTATGATACCGGGGCCCGTTACGAGCTTCAAGTGACCGCAAAGAGTGCATTTGAAATATTTGGGGTTGCTGTAAGACCCCAAAACGTGCGCTTCATTCGCACCGTTCACTAAACCGCAAGCATCACAAACAGAACGGTGATATGTTCTGTCAACCGATTTGCATACAAAAGTATGATTTTCAATTAAAAGATATTCACAATTTTTACACGAAATTGAGTGTGTATAGAAGTTGATTTGGTAAATGTAATAACACACAAGCAAAAGATACATATAATGGCAACCTTTAATAAATTCATTTTCCCCTCCTATTTGATTATACTAATGCTTTTCAATAGCATATCACCTATTATTAATAAATTATCTTCACTTATTTCTTGATTGCAGGAAATTACTATATGCATAACTGCCACACCATTTGTTAAAACTGCATAATTGTATTTGTGTGTGTATTTAGCTGCTTCATATCGTGAAGAAAACAATTGTTTCATTTCATCATTATTTACTGCTTTAATTTCAAACGTTGAAGTCTCATCCATATACACTTTGTTTTGTGAATTAGTAGAGTGAAAAGCCACTTCGATTTTGCTGTCGGTAGCACCATCCCCTGCCAAATCAAAAATTCCTTCTATTTTTGCAGTATCCATTTGATATTTATCTGATTTCTTTTGAAGTTTAGCAATTACATCAATACTGTATTTGTGTTCAACAACTTCATTTTCTTCTATTATCAATACTGCATATAAGTATTCTTCTGAATTATGTGTACTTATAAATTCTTCGGTTTTATTAATATTATCAAACTCCAATCTGCGATTAACATAACTACCGTTTCCTCCATCAATACACGAAGTAAAGCTTATCGTACCCGTCACCAAAAGCACAAGCAGCATAACCCTTGCGATTAGTTTAGTTTTATTAGCTTTGAAAAATTGTTTTTTCATTTTATTCCTCCGTATTGATAATTACGATATTATCAAGTAAAAGTTGGCATATTTCGTCGAGTTTTTCTTGAGTCATCTCGCTTTCGGATGTAATTTTAATACTTATTTCATCCTTGCCATTAATATTGATTCTGAATATGTACATATACTCATAATATCTATCGTAACTATAATTTTCAACATTCATACTTTTGGCGTCTGCGAATTGTCTAATGAATGTTTCATCATTTGGATAGAGATCACGCAATTCTGCGAAATTCTTATAGTTATCTTCTATATTATAGCAACCGACAAAATCTATTACAAATTCGTCTTCTTGGTGGAAGTTATATGCTTTGTTAGTGCTGAAAGCACAGCATATTTGATATGCACGCTCTATTTTTTCCACAGAGGATGAATGATCGTCCATATGTAAAGTATATTCACATCCAAATCCAAACCCATTGGAGTGGTCTTTGTCATACAAATCCAGTCGTTTGTGTTCCCCTGTTTCTTCATTTTTTTCAAACACAGCTATTGTTCTAAATGTATATAGATACGGTTTTATGATTGAACTATCATCAAAATCAAATCATATAAAAGTATAAACAAATCCGTCATTTTGGGAATTGTACTGTTCAACAAAATTTAATAACTGTTCGTGAGAATAAAAATTAATGTTGGCATTAGTTTGGTATCTTATATACTCATCTTCACTATTGAAAATATCGATAA
>JAZURO010000179.1:0-3561 GCA_045606265.1 Eubacteriales bacterium | reverse complement strand
CAACCAGCTTGAAAAAATCAAGGCAGAATGTTCTGATTGCTATGTGTGCATTGTTGACCTGCACGATTAAGGCGGTGTATTTCTATGAACTACCGCCAAATATACGCCCGAAAAGCGGAATGTGAGAAGCGGATAAAAGAGGTGTGTCCCGATTGCCCGAACACAAGCGGTATCTATTTCATTCTACGAGAAGAAGATGGGTTCCGTTATGGGTACATCGGCAAGGCAAAGCACCTTTTGGAGCGGCTGGGTCAGCACTTGATTGGCTATCAGCACATTGATCTGTCAATCAAAAAGCACGGCTTGTGGAGCGAGGAAAACCCGACAGGCTACAAAATAGACTTTCTACAATTGCCCGAAAGCGAACTGGACGAAAAGGAACGATATTTCATTCAGCGGTATGCAAATGCAGGTTGGCAAATGCGGAATGTTGAGAGCGGTGGGACGAATGGCAAAAAGGACATTTCTGATCGCAGACCATCAAAGACCTACCGTGAGGGATTGGCTCAAGGCTACACAAACGCACGCCGTGAGGTCGCCCATTGGTTTTCCCTGCATCTCAATGCTTCAATGAAAAAGCCGACAAAGAATGCGGAGAAGGCTTTGGCAAAGTTTATGGAATTTATTGATTTGGAGGCAGAAGAATGATGAATGTCCGTATAGGTGATATTGTCCGTGTTCAGGACATACACCATAGAGAGCCGCACTATTACGAGGTTAATCTCGTCGAACATAATGGTGTAATTTCTCAACCGGCTTGTTTCAAGCATTGGTTTGAAGATATTACCGCTGTTTATCGGTTGAAAGGAAAACATTTCAAGTGCATTTGGGAAAAAGATACATAAACCCCTAATTCCCTCTTGATTTTTGGGAGGGGATGTGGTACAATATTACAAAAGGTGTTGCCGAGAGTAGCGGCTTGACAACGCTGTTATATCGGTGACACCAAAAGCAACCTCCGTGTATTAAGAGCCGCTACCTCTTGATATGCGGAGGTTTTGTTATACAGGAGGGTAGAAAAATGGCATTATCTATAAAGCCAATAACATTACGGGCGGCGAATGAATATGTGTCTAAATATCACAGACACCACAAACAAACAACAGGTCACAAGTTTTCTATCAGTTGTGTGAACGATGACGGAGAAACTTGCGGAGTTGCAATATGTGGCAGACCCGTATCAAGGCATTTGGACAATGGATCAAATCTTGAAATAAATCGTCTTTGTACTGATGGAACAAAAAATGCTTGCTCTATTCTGTATGGTGCGTGTGCAAGGATAGCAAAAGAAATGGGTTATGAAAAAATCATTACATATATTCTTGCATCCGAAAGTGGAGCAAGCCTAAAAGCAAGCGGTTTTTTATGTGAAGGCGAAGCTGGAGGAGAAGTTTGGACGGGGAAAAGAAGCGGACGGGACAATGGCGTTCCAAAAGAAATGAAAACAAGATGGGTTAGGTCTTTTAAGCGGTGAACATTATGGACTACGCAAGCGAAATAAAAAGCAGATTGACCACGAAAGAGGGTTGATTTTTGGGGGTAGATAGATTATAATATTGGTGTTGATAAGGTGTTTGGCGGCGTCTTATCGGCGGTAACTGAATATCTTATCAACAAACAAATCCATGCTCTCTGAAGGCGCCGCCATGCCGGACGAAAGCGTGGATTTTTGTTTACAGAGGAGATAACAATGGACTTTGCAAACGAAATACGAAGCCAATTGGACACACAAGAGGTTTTTGAATATTATGGGCTGCGCCCGAACCGCTCTGGCTTTGTTTGCTGTTTTTCGCATAATGAAAGAACCCCGTCAATGAAAGTTTACAAAGGAAACGGTGGGTATCATTGTTTTGGCTGCGGCGCACACGGAAGCATTATTGATTTTGTTATGCAATATTTTGGTTTGTCTTTCCGTGATGCAATCAAAAAGATAAACGAAGATTTTTCTCTTGGTTTGCCAATAGGCGAAAAATTAGACCGGCGAAAACAGCTTGAAATGCAAAAACAAGCGTTCTTGCGGAAGCGTGAAATGAACACAAGAAAAGCCAAACAGGAAGAACTTGACAAGGCCTACTGGACGGCTTTTGATGAATGGAAAAGGCTGGACGACAACAAGCGTCGATATGCCCCTAAAACGCCCACAGAAGAACTACATCCGCTTTTTGTGGAGGCATTGAAGAATATAGCCGGTGCAGAATATAACCTATCCTGCGCCGAGATAGCGAGGTACGAATATGAAAACAGAAATAGCCGTGATACCTGAATACACAGCGGACGATTTTTACAACTCGTCTGCCCCATACGCATATCTGTATCAGTACAAGGATGATAAATTTTTGTTAGGGCAGATGCGTGAAAAGCTGAAAGCACAGGCGGCAAAAGTCGGTGTCCGTGGGTTTATCGGTCTATGGAACGCCTATCTCGAAACCATCAATCAGCAACGGGGCATTTCAATGGACAATGCCACGCAGTTTGAGGGGCAGGAGATTGAGCTTTTCAGCGGTCAGTATATCTGTGATGAATATGGCGTGTCTATGACGGATAAATACGGCTATGAGCAAACAATATGCCGCCATCCAATTCTCCCCGTCCTGCGCCTTGTAAACATCGACAACGGCGAAGAACGGCTAAAACTGGCATACAAAAAGGGCAGGGTGTGGCGTTCAATCATTGTCGAGAAGTCTGTTATTGCATCGTCAAGCAGTATCCTCCAGCTTGCATCAAGCGGAATTATGGTCAACAGCGAAAACGCAAAGGCTCTGTCAACCTACATTTTGGAGATGGAACAACTCAACTATGACTTGATACCCGAGCAAAAGTCTGTTGGTCGGCTTGGCTGGGTCGGAACGCACGGCTTTTCCCCGTTCGTGGATGACCTTGTTTTTGACGGTGAAACCAACTTCAAGCACATTTTCAACGCCGTCAAGCCGGAGGGCAGCCGTAATGCGTGGCTGTATGCGATGCAGGACTTGCGAAAAGAAAAGTCACCCGGTCGGCTATTCCTTGCCGCCAGCTTTGCAAGTGCTATTCTTGAGCCTTGCGGTCTGCTGCCGTTCTTTCTCCACGCTTGGGGCGGTACAGAGGTCGGTAAAACCGTTGGCTTGATGATTGCTGCATCGGTGTGGGCGTGTCCTAAAATGGGCGAATATATTTCTACCTTTAACAGTACGCTTGTCGGACAGGAAATGACCGCAACCTTCCTAAATTCGCTCCCACTTTGTATGGACGAACTGCAAATCCAGTCAAGTGCCGGTATTCGTGACTTTGACAGGCTTATTTATCAACTGACAGAGGGCGTCGGGCGCACCCGTGGAGCGAAAACGGGTGGATTGATGAAAATGAACACTTGGCGAAACTGCATAATCACCAACGGCGAGCATCCTATCAGCAACGCAAACAGCGGCGGCGGTGCGGTCAACCGTGTCATTGAGTTTGAGTGTGACGAAAAGGTGTATTCTGACCTTGTAGGCATTTGTGCGGTGATCCAGTCAAATTATGGTTTTGCTGGTCGTGAGTTTGTCGAGTATTTGCAGACAGACGGTGCGTTTGACAGGGTTAATG
>JAZURO010000178.1:0-2292 GCA_045606265.1 Eubacteriales bacterium | reverse complement strand
AACATAAATACAATTTAGCTGTTGCGGAACGTGAAGCGAATGTCAAGGGTTTCACGGAGGATCTTGCAAAGGCAAAGACCGATACGGCGACGGAGATTTTTGGGGAGATTGAAAAGTTAATTTTGCGATATTACAACGATGAATGGTACACCGTACCTGATATGGGATGTGATATTGAAATACTCAAAAAGAAATACACGGAGGGCGAATGATGAAATCGGTATTGATAAGCATTCAGCCGAAATGGTGCGAGCTTATCTGCACCTTCTTGGGATATGATAATCGCAGACCACTTTATAAAAAGCGTTTGGAGTTGAGAAAATCCGCACCCAAAACAACACCATTTAAAGCTTATATTTACGAAACGCAGGGCAGGAACAAGATTTCAAAAGGCAGAAGGCAAGTTATAGGTGAGTTTATCTGTGATTATGTTGTAAGATATTGCGAAATGTCAAATGCAGACCTTGCGGAAGAAATGTCTTGCGTACCAAGAGAAGATATTTTGAAATATTCAAACGGCAAAGAGGTTTTCGGTTGGCACATCTCCGACCTTGTAATCTACGATAAGCCGAAAGAGTTGAGCAAGTTTTACAAGCCTTGCGAAAATCTTATAAATGGTTCTTGCAAGATACCGTATCCCTTTAATCCTTGCGCTAAGATTGGAATGACATACGAGAGAGTTGGAAAAAACGGCGAGCATCGTAGGCTTGTAGAAAAGAATGCTTGCTTAAATGTATTACGTAGACCGCCGCAGAGTTGGTGCTATGTTGGGGAGGGCAAACAATGACCGACAAAAACTTCACCAACGAAGCAATAATACGAGCTTTAGAGTTCCGTATGCGCCAAGATGCGATATGCCGTGAAGCCTACGATCTCATTCATCGGCGTGATCGCTACCCCACGAAAGGACGGTGAACACAATGACCTGCCCTGTATGCGGCGGCAAAACAACAGTCACAAATACCCGATATAAGACCGATAGCCTTGAACGTAGACGGCTCTGCTTGAAATGCGGTTTTAAATTCAGGACGGTTGAGGTCGATAAAGATTATTTTGAAAGGATGGTAAAAAACAATGATTCAAGACAGCGGAACTCGTAGGGAGTTTTCTACCGGGGCCGTGAGAGATATTCAGGAAGGAAAAGGTCGCTGTGACTTAGTTCCCTTCGATGTATTTGAAGACCCGATACTCAAACTAATAGAACGTTTCAAATGGGAAGGCGATCCGAGGCTCTTAAAATTAGCCCTTGATAGCTGTAGCTTTTTTGACGATCCCGCAACGATGGTCCTTGAAGTTTCAAAGCATTTTGAAGAAGGCGCACTCAAATACGGAGAAAATAATTGGCAGAAAGGTATTCCCACGCACTGCTACATCGACTCTGCCGCAAGACATTATCTCAAACATCGCAGAGGTGACACGGACGAACGCCACGATAGAGCTTTCTGTTGGAATTTGATTTGCTGTATATGGACGTGCCTGCATATGCCGGAACTGAATGACTATAGGAGGGAAGATGAGGGGAAATGAATAAATATTATTGGTTTACCTTTGCAGATGGTTATTCTGTTTGCGTAAGAGGTTTTTCAAAGCAGGAATTGAGAATTGAAGAAAACAAGCACGGAAATTTGTTGAGAAAGGTGGAAGCATAATGCGTATATTGAGCCAAACAAACGATATAAAAGGGTATCACGGCACAATAGGAACACCGACAAATATGTATGATTATCGTGGAGAACAGTTGTTTGTTGGAGATGTTGTCTGCCTTGTAACTTTTGGTGTTGACGGAAAGAAAACATACGATTTTGGAATTGAATTTGTATGTGAAGAAAATACAAGCATTGCAAATTGGACCGGCAAAAATCATCAATATGTAATGGGGATTGCAGGCATTTATAACAACGAAAATTTTAAGGTGCTCGACGGCGTTAAAATAAACACGAAAGAGTGGTGCGAAAAATTTGATACGATTGACAACGATTTTAGAGTTTACAAGGTAAAAGACCATTCATTATTGACGATAGGTGAAAAGATAGGTTTTTTGTCCGTTGTCGATGTTAACGACTGCAACCGAGAAAGGCGGTAAGTGATATGACTACACAAGAAAAAGTAATTAAGATAAAAAAGAATATTGTGAATGCTTGCGTAAAGTACGGACTCAATTTAACTGTCTATGACGGGAAAATAGGATTTGTAGACCAAAAAGCAAAAAAGATAGTTGCTCTTTGGACACCGCAATACCACCCAACCGAGAAAGGTGGTGAAACTGATGCGTGATAGATTGATTGAGTTGTT
>JAZURO010000177.1:0-8155 GCA_045606265.1 Eubacteriales bacterium | reverse complement strand
GTGTATAATGATACTGTATTATTATCTGGAGGTGTTTTGCCTTGTATAGATTAGCAATTGAAGAATTATATGAATGGAAAAAGAGCGCCAATCGTAAACCTTTAATTATTGAAGGAGCAAGACAGGTTGGTAAGACTTGGCTTATGAAGGAGTTCGGCAAGCAAGCTTACGAAAAAACGGTGTATATCAATTTTGATTCCAACTCAAGAATGGCTGAATTGTTTTCTTCCGACCTTGAAATCGGTAGAATTATTATGGGCTTGGAGCTTTATTCTGATGTTAAGATAACTCCTGAAAATACTCTTATTATTTTTGACGAGGTGCAGGAAGTGCCTCGCGCCTTGGCGAGCTTGAAATATTTCTATGAAAATGCTCCCGAGAATAATATTATTTGCGCAGGCTCATTGCTTGGTATTGCTTTGCATCAAGGTACTTCCTTCCCCGTAGGTAAGGTGGACTTTCTTAATTTGTATCCGCTTTCCTTTAAGGAATTTCTTATGGCTATGGGTAAGGAAAAATATGTTGATTTGATGAACTCTGGCGATTATGAAATGATGACTGCATTCAAGCAGGATTTGATTGATTCTTTGAAGCATTATTATTTTGTCGGTGGAATGCCCGAAGCGGTAATGTCGTTTGCTACAGAAAAAGATTTTAACAAGGTTCGCAGAATACAGAAAAGAATCCTTGAAGCCTACGAACAGGATTTCTCAAAGCACGCTCCCAATGAATCCGTTCCTAAGCTCCGTATGCTTTGGAACAGTATTCCGTCGCAGCTTGCAAAGGAAAACAAGAAGTTTATTTATGGCTTGGTTCGTGAGGGCGGCAGAGCAAAGGATTATGAAACCGCGATTATGTGGTTAACTGATTGCGGACTTGTTCACAAGGTAAGCCGTGTAACGGTCGGTCATTTGCCGCTAAAGGCATATGAGGATATGAAAGCGTTTAAGATGTTCGTGGTGGACGTTGGCTTGCTTGGTTGTATGGTTGGCTTGAATAAGAAAATTTTGCTTGACGGAAACGATCTTTTCGTAGAGTTTAAGGGCGCACTCACCGAGCAATACGTGCTTCAGCAGTTGATTACCAATCCCGATTTGAATATTTACTACTACACCAACGATAACGGTAGCTGCGAGGTTGATTTCCTTGTAGATACAGGTGATACCATTGTCCCTGTTGAAGTAAAAGCGGAGGTTAATCTTCGTGCCAAAAGCCTAAGAATGTATGTTGAAAAATTCTCGCCCGATGTTGTTATCCGAACCTCAATGCAGGATTATAAAAAAGAATCTTGGCTTGTCAATCTCCCGCTTTATGCCATTGAGAATTTGACAAAAGAATTGGTTTGACGATTTTAGGAGGAAGATATGCCTAAAATAATGGAAATTATTGAGAAGGAAACCAAAGGAAAAAGCTATCATACCTACAAATATAGTTACGATTCTATTGGTGTGCCTTCGATAGATTATGACGATGATCCAAATAAAATAATGAAATGGAAGGATTCCGGTGAAACGGAGGTTCTCAAAAAACCGCGCGACCTAAAACCACTTGCCGATCAGCTGCACCAAATTGGCGCAGAACCATTGTTGAAGTATTTTCTCGATGGTTCAAGGCACGTTTTCAAGGTTGACGATATTGCATATAATAAACAGGTTTTCCCCGTCGTAGCGGGACAAATTGGTGTTGGTTGTTGTAGGCGCGATGATAAGCGTATGCACAAAGAACGTTTCTATAGAGAACTTGTTTTGGCTTTGCCGGATAAGGCAAATGCAGACGGTTGGGATGATACTGCTTTCTTCGCATCAAAAGTAAAGAAGCTCAATGAGAGCGAGGAATTACAACGACTCGGATTGCATTTTTCTGCAATATTGCCATATTCAACTGCAAAAACGGGAACGCCCGACACAAAGCTTGATAGTGTTGCCATTGGTGTAATTCAAGATTATATGGTGGAAGCAGAAAAACGTATGGTTGCCGAACTTGTAAAAGATAAACGTTTGGGACAAGACAGTTATCTTTTGAAGGATGGTTCTCTCGAATACAAGGTAATGAAAACGGGACGTGAAGATTTGAGAACTTTACAGAAGATAAAGCACAATTACAGTTGGGTTATAGGTGTTTCAAAATCATTTAATCCCGAAAGCTGTCTTGATCATACGGGTAAACCTAATTCCAACTATATTGCAGACCTTCCTGTTTTTCACAGAACACCCGTTGCAAGATATGAAAACAGAGAGTTTTTGGGCGACGTTCAATTTGGCGTTTGGTACATTCGTTTACGTGATAAAAAACGTACGCAAACACCCTTTGACGGTGTGGTTAAGGTCGAAAAAATAATGATGGATGAGGAAATTGAAAACGGAATCGATACCGATGTCATTGATTTGATTTCCGCAAACATTATTAACGAACGCAATCCTACTTGTTATGGTACGGATAGACGATGGGCAAATCACCTTTACCCCGTGTTCTTAACTGAATCTTATGTAAAAAGCAAGTATATAAGCGCAGAAATGTTTCTGCACCTGTTTTGAGGAGGACGAATAAATGGCTAATAATATTATAGGTCGTGTATTGGCGACAGAAAAGAACCCTACTACGATTGACGATTTCACTTTTTGGACGGATCCGGAGCTTATTCTGAACCCGTTTGATATCGTTAAGGTTCAGCACGTTAACAACTCTTTTTCCTATGGCGTTATCGAAGATATTGCACATATTACCGATGCTGCAAGCTTTTTGACCAATTTTATATCAAGCGATTTTGGTGATGTTGATGCGGAAGAAAATACACTTCGTGTAGGTATGAACTATGTAAGCGCCAAGGTAATTTGCAATACTGCAAACATTTATATTCCCCTTCAGAGCAATGCGAAGGTTATGTTGGCGACGGCTGACGAGATCAATTACGCTCTTGGTTTGAAAGATATTCGTAATCCTCTTATATGTGGATACCTTGAAATGTACGAAGGAACAAAGAACTGTGAAAAGGTTACCTTGCCCGTAAATCTTAATTCAAAGTTCATTATCGGTCCCGAGGGTGCCCACCTCAACATTTCGGGTATTTCCGGTCTTGCTTCAAAAACGTCGTATGCGATGTTTCTCCTTAAAGCAATTCAAGATAGTTATATGAAGAAGAATCCCAAAGATGAGGACGAAGATAGCGTAGCGTTTGTATTGTTTAACGTTAAGGGTAAAGATCTTCTCGCAATCGATCAGTTGAATGACTTTTCTGACGAGAGTAATCCCGAGCAAGCTCGCAAGGAAACTCTCGCAATCTACGAAAAATTGGGATTGCCCGCAGAGCCTTTCAAAAATGTTCAATACTATTATCCTTACTCTATTCCGAAAACTCGTCATTGGAACACATATATGACTCCCGAAGAAGTTGAGGATAATATCAAGAAGAAAAAAGCAAAGAAGTTCAAGTATATCTATAAATACGATAAAGAAAACCTTGACCTTATGTTTGCGAACATTGATGACTCCACTCAAACAATGGAATCCATCATCAGTTACATAATGTCGGGACAAGGCAAGTTCAATCAAGTGAATGATTGGCAAGAATTTCTTGAAGCCGTCAAAGAAAAATGTTCTACGGAATCTTCCGGCAAAGACAAAGAAATCCCCGTTGCGAGCTGGAGAAAGTTTTACCGTATTATCAACAAGAGTATTACCGATAACAAAATCTTTGCACGAGATATCCGCGAAAGCGATGGCGAAATCCGTATTGGTGATGCTATGAAATATATCAAAAAGAACGAAGTACACGTCATCGATATTGCAAAGCTTTCTGAAGATAAGCAGGCGTATGTGTTTGGTGATGCCATTCGTACTATTTATGATTTGCAGTTAGGACAATATGCGGGCGAGGAAGGTGTCAATCCTCCTTCTCGAATTGTTATCTTCATTGACGAGTTGAATAAGTACGCATCAAAGGAAACGCCGAAAAACTCTCCTATCCTTCGTCAAGTGCTTGATGTGGCAGAACGTGGTCGTTCCCTCGGCGTTGTGCTTTTCGCTGCTGAGCAGTTTAGAAGTACAATTCACGATAGAGTTACAGGCAACTGTTCTACTCACGCTTACGGTCGCACCAACTCCATCGAAGTTACTAAGAGCGATTATAAGAGCATTCCTTCCGTATATAAAACAATGATGACACGTTTGAAACAAGGTGAATATATCATCCAAAACCCCGTGTTCCGTTCATTGTTAAGCATCAAATTCCCCAAGCCTATCTATAAGCAATTCAAGTAAGGAGAAGTTTATGGCAACAGTAGGAAAAAACATTCTTGATAACCTTACAACGGGTATGTATTCCGACTCCAAGGTTATTTATAGAGAGTATATTCAAAATGCTTGTGACCAAATTGATCTTGCTATGCAAATTGGATTGCTTGCGCCCGACGAAGGTTCGGTGGACATTTTCATCGATTCGAAAAAGCGATATATTAGCATAAAGGATAATGCAACGGGTGTGCAATCTGATGCGTTTATTGAGGATGTAGGAGATATTGCCAATAGTAACAAGCAAATTGGCAGAAACAAGGGATTTCGTGGAATCGGTCGTCTTTGTGGCTTGGCGTATTGTAAAACATTAAAGTTTACAACGAGTTATAAAGGCGAACCGGTTAAGTCTGTTATGACTTGTAATGCTCAAAAAATGAGAGCAATGCTTGTTGAAAACAAGAAATATACACTTGACGAGATTTGGGATGCCATTGTTACATATTCTATCGAAAATGAAGCATCTGATAAACACTATTTCGAAGTTGAAATGTTTGACATCAACAAAGAAAACACAGACTTATTAGATGACAACAAGGTAAGAGAGTATCTAAGCTTTGTTGCTCCCGTTCCTTATAAAAACACCTTCATATTCAGAACACAGATATATTCTTATGCTAAAAGCATCGGCTATAATATAGACGAGTATTGCATTAGAGTAAACGGTTGCCAAATCTTCAAAGAATACACCGCTAAACTCAAAGAGCAAAGCGGCTCATCTCTGAAGAACTATGATGAAATCTCCAAGTTGGAATTTAAGGACTTTCGAAACAATGAGGGCGACTTGATTGCTTGGATGTGGGTAGGATTATCCCGTTTTGAAAAGCAGATTCCCAAAGTCAACCCAATGCGTGGTCTGCGCGTGCGTAGTGCCAATATACAACTTGGCAACGATGATGTATTGACCGATTTGTTTAAGGAAAACAGAGGCAATTATTATTTTGTCGGTGAGGTTTTTGCAGTTGATCGACAGTTAGTACCTAACTCTCAACGAGATTATTTTAACGAAAACGAAGCTCGTGTTTTGTTCGAGGATCTTTTGAGAGTGTACTTCTTCGATGTTTTACACAAATTGTATTACGAAGCCAATAGGGTAAAAAACGATTATAAACGTCAAGAAGAATATTTAGCTATCGTTAGCGAATATCAAAAGAAAGAAGCAAGTGGTTTTGTCAATGAGGAAGAACGTCAAAAGCTTCAATTTGATATCGAAAAGGCAAAACGAAGCGCTGAAGAAGCTCGTAAGCGATTGGACAAGCTTGATGACGGAGATACATCTTCTCCTATTTCGGAAGTTCGAAAGAGTATTGGCAGAAAATACGAAGCGGACAAGCTTAAGAGAAAAGCGGAAGAAACTACGGTTACTCCTAAAACAGAAGATAAGAAGAAAACTTTTGTTACCGATAGTTTATCAAAGCTTTCAAGAAATGAAAGAAAACTTGTAAGTAAAATCTTGACTATTATCACCGATGTGGCTCCCAAGGAAATTGCTGAGCAGATAATAGACAAAATCAAGGAAGAGATGAAGTAACCCCTATGAATAGAAAAGTTTTGCTCATAGAGCCAAATTATAATAATAAATATCCCCCGATGGGATTGATGAAATTAGCCACCTATTACCGTATGGTTGGTGACGATGTTCGCTTCTACAAAGGCGATATGCGCTCCTTGGCGGTAGAGCTAATATGTGATGATCTGATAAATCATCTTTCAATAATTCTTCCGGAAGTATTTTGGAAGAACTATTATCCTACACTTTTCGATTTTATAAAGCTCGGTAAATATGCCATCCTTGAAACTGATCCAATATTTGAGGATGACATTGTTCTTGATGTTGTTAAGGAATATCGCAAAAAATACAAAGACAAAGAATATTTTACCAAGCCGAGATTCGATAAAGTTGGTATCACAACTCTCTTTACTTTTTATTGGGATATTACCATTGATACTATAAACTTCGCAAAGCAGCTTTGTAAGAAGGAAGAAGATGTTATGGTGGGCGGTATTATGTCCTCGCTTCTTGCTGATGAAGTATATGCTACCACGGGCATCAAGCCTTTCATTGGCTTGTTAAATCATCCCGGCGATATTGATCCCGACAATAAACTGATTATTGATGAGCTGCCTCTTGATTACTCTATATTGGAGGAAATTGACTACGTTTATCCCGCCAATAATGCCTACTTTGCTTATATGACAAGAGGCTGCGTAAACAAGTGCCGCTTCTGTGCTGTTCCTAAGCTTGAACCACAGTATTGTGATTATATCAATTTGAAAAAGCGAATTGAATTTACCGATAAACGTTTCGGTGCGAGAAAAGATTTGCTTTTGCTTGATAACAACGTATTGGCTTCAAACTGTTATGATCAAATTATTGACGAAATTAAAGAGTGCGGTTTTGGTGTTGGAGCAACTTACACTCCCCCGAATGAGTATGAAGTGACCATCAATAACCTAAAGGATTCTTATAATGATCGCGCATACATCCGAAAAGCAATTTCAATCTACAAAGAGATAATGGATAAGCTGAAGGATGATGCGGAGAAAACCGAGCTTTATCTCAAATTAGAAGAAGCACATTGCCTTTATTACTATACAGCTTCAAAGGAAGATATCTTGGGGTTGGATGAATATGTGCGTCCGCTTTACGAAAAAACTCACAAGACTTCAAAGAGAAAGCGTATAGTTGATTTCAACCAAGGCATAGACTCGCGTTTGATTACAAAAGCAAATATGAACAAGCTTGCTGAGGTTAATATCTATCCTTTGCGTATCGCATTTGACCATTGGCAGTTGAGAGATATTTATGAAAAATCAATTAGAACTGCGGTTGGAAGCGGTATTAAGAGCCTTTCAAATTATCTTTTGTATAACTTTGAGGACAAGCCCGAAGAGCTGTATCATCGCTTACGAATGAACGTTGATTTGTGTGAAGAATTAGGTGCAAGCATATATTCTTTCCCGATGAAATACCATCCTATCAACGATAAAGAGTTCTTTATGAACCGCGATTATATCGGCAAGCATTGGAATAGAAAATTCATTCGCGCTGTGCAAGCCGTTCTCAACTCAACCAAGGGCAAGATCGGACGAGGCGTTGACTTCTTCGAAGAAGCGTTTGGACGCGATGTTGACGAGTTTATGAAGATACTTTGGATGCCCGAAACATTCATCATATACAGAAGAATTTACGATGCCGACTTGCGCTCTCGACTTGCTGATAGATATACCACCGTAACCAAACACGATTGTGATTTGGCTAATGAGTGGTGGTCGAAATTTATTGCGTTGTCGCCTGAGCAATCGCAAAAAGCCAAGGAAATCATTGCGTTAAATAAGTTCAAAGAGGGCGAGTTTGAGTGCGATGATCCTACTGTCTTAGAGGTGCTTTCGTATTATAGAATCACTCGCGACGACGCGGAGTCCAAGTAAAACTTTATCACACAACAAAGGGGAGCTTAACGTTAAAGCTCCCCTTTTTGATGGCAATCAATGATTCCAAAAAATATTTTTGAGAAATTTCATAAAACCTATTGACAAATCAGTTTGATTATGATATAATATAATACTCGATTTTTGCATAGGCATACTTTCCCATTATTAGTATTGCCACCCAAATTGAGTTCTATACAACTGAATAAGTTATATTTCGCGTGAATACTTGCGGTGGAGAACGAACCTCGTGCCGCTTGGCAAACAAGACAGAACGCGCGGCATCATTAGCCGTTGATCAGTAATCTATTTCACAAGAAATCCGTCGCCATCAGCCACTAAACCGGCATTGAATGCACTTGCATTCTCTTATCGAAACGAGCTTTTAGACTCGTACTTATACATAGGCGCGGGACATTTTTTAGCGAACGTGCGC